>NZ_JAGPYA010000059.1:0-44287 GCF_018070245.1 Micromonospora sp. M61
CCACCGCCACCAACCAGCAGTGGCGCGTCGCGGCGGCTGACTACCAACCGCTGCTCGACGTCGGCTTCAGCGGCACGTTCACCTCCACCACCGGCTACACCCCCTCGACCGGGGAACTGGTCGACGGGCAGCTCACCCGGCTGGCCGGCAGTGAGGTGATCAGCGGTACGACCGTCACGCTCACCGGAGGGGGCACCGGCATCGGGTTCACCCCCCGGATCCCGGTGACCAGCGCGAAATACGTCAACAAGAGCCTGCTGGCCGAGGCGGTGGTACGCCGACAGAGCGGCGCCACGATCACCTTCGACACGCTGCTCAGCCTCGCCGGCGGTGGCTACTACCGTTACGCCAGCGGCTCGCAGACCACTACCGAGTTCGGCATGTACGGGCCGGACGCGCCGTACCACGACACCCGGCAGAGCGGGCCGAACCTGGCCGACACGCAGGACACCCATGTGGCGTTGGCCTACGAGTACGTGAGTGACACCGCGGCACGGCTCGTCGCGTACGTCAACGGCTGCCAGGTGGGCACCACAGTCACCACACCGGTGGCCGCGGCCAACGCGTCGCAGGGTCTGCTGGCCTTCGGCAACGACGCCGGCGCTCGCAACCGCGGCTGGCACGGCACGCTGGACGCCGTCGCCCTCGCGTCGATGACCGGTGCCGCCGGTCCGGCCGACTTCCAACTCGACGCGCCGGTCTGTGGTGGCACACCGCCGCCCCCCGGCTGCGCGGGCGACCCGGGCAGCAGCGGCCCGGTCACGCCGGCCACCGTCATCACCGTCGACCGGTGCGACACCCTCGACCGGATCCGGCAGAAGGCAGCCCAGGTCACGCCGTCAGCCGCCCAACTGGCCTGGCAACAACGCGAGCTGACGGCGTTCCTGCACTACGGCATGAACACCTTCACCGACGTCGAATGGGGCAGTGGGAACGAGGACCCGGCCCAGTTCAACCCCACGGTGGTCAACCCAACACAGTGGATCGGCGTGCTCAAACGCAACGGTTTCAAGCAGATCATCCTCACCGTCAAGCACCACGACGGGTTCCTGCTCTACCCGTCGCGATACAGCACCCACTCGGTGCGCAGCAGCCCCTGGTGGGGTCGGACCAGCCAGAACGACATCCTTCGCGCCACCGTCGACGCCGCCCGCTCGGCAGGTCTTGCCGTGGGCTTCTACCTCTCCCCCGCCGACGGCGCGGAGATCCCCGGCCGGCGCGGCGGCGACCGGTTCGGCAACGGCAGTGCCAAGCGGAACGTCACCATCCCGACGCTCGTCGCCGGGGACACCCGCACCCCCACGCAGACGTACACGTACCAGGCCGACGACTACAACGCCTACTTCCTCAACCAGCTCTACGAGCTGCTCACCGAGTACGGACCGATGGCCGAGGTGTGGTTCGACGGCGCCAACCCGTACACCGCGTACCCGCAGCCGTACCAGGTCGGTGACTGGTACCGGCTGATCCGGGCCCTGCAACCAGGCGCCACGATCGCGATCAACGGCCCGGACGTGCGCTGGGTCGGTTCCGAGTCCGGGGCGTTCCGGGCCGACGAGTGGAGCGCACTGCCGTTCAAGGGCGCCGATCCCGGCGCGTTGAACCGTGACGACGACATGCTCAGTGGCGCCGCGTCGGGCGACCTGGGATCCAGCGCGCTGATCGGGCGCAACCTGGGGACTGTCACGTACCTGTCCTGGTATCCGGCCGAGGCGGACGTGTCCATCCGACCCGGCTGGTTCTGGCACTCCGGCCAGAACGGCTCGGTCAAGCAGCCGGCCGCGCTGATGCAGCTCTACGAGAACGCGGTGGGTCGCAACGCCAACCTGCTGCTCAACGTCCCGCCGAACCGGGCCGGCGTGATCGACGCGCCGGACGTCACCGCCCTCGACGGGTTCGGCACCGCACAACGCGCCCGGTACGGCCGGGAGCTGTTCGCCACGGCGGGTGCGACCGGCACCCACGCCGCCCTCACCGACACGGCCCTGGGCACGTACTGGTCGCCCTCGGGTGGTGCCACCACCGGCGCTGTCGAACTGACCGCCTGCCGGGCCCGCACGTTCGACCGGCTCCTGTTGCAGGAGTCGGTCGGCAACGGCCAGCGCATCGAGGCGTTCGCCGTGGACGCCTGGATCAACGGTGGCTGGCAACAGGTCGCCGCCGCCGGAACGGTCGGACACAAGCGGATCGTGCCGCTGACCGCCGCCGTGAACAGCGACCGGCTGCGGCTGCGGGTCACCGCCGCGCGCGGTGTCCCGCAGGTCGCGACTCTCACCGCGTACGCCACCGACAGCACCGCCAACCCGGCGTCCTGCTGATTTCCCAGCCTTTTGAGAGGAGTGAACAAATGCGTCTTCGACGTATCAGTGTCACCGGCGCGGTGGGGGTACTCGCCGCCGCACTGTTGACAGTGCCGGCCACGCCGGCCTCGGCCGTACCGGGTGATCTGCAGGTGATCCCGGCGCTGAAGCAGTGGACGGCGGGCACCGGCAGTTACACCTTCGGCACCACGACCCGGATCGTGGTCGATCCCGCGTACACCGTCCAGCTCAACGACGACGCTGCCACCTTCGCCGCGGACCTGCGGGACCTGACCGGCCGCACCATCCCGGTCACCACCGGCACGGCCGCCACCGGCGACATCCGGCTGACCCTGGGCGGCAGCCAACCCGCCGAGGGCTACACGATGACTGTCGGGTCGAGCATCGCCATCCAGGGCTCGACCGACGCCGGCGCCTTCTACGGCACCCGGACGGTGCTGCAACTGCTCAAGCAGTCCAGCACGGTGCCGGCGGGCACGACCACCGACGCCCCGACCAAGTCCGAACGCGGGATGATGGTCGACGTTGGTCGCAAGTACTTCACCGTCGACTGGCTCCGTCGGCACGTCAAGGAGCTCGCCTACCTGAAGATGAACCGGTTGCACCTGCACCTGTCCGACACGTTCGGATTCCGGCTGGAGAGCACCACCCACCCGGAGGTGGTGTCGGAGCAGTTCTACACCAAACAGCAGATCCGCGACCTCATCGCCCTGGCGGCCCAGTACCACATCGAGGTCATCCCCGAGATCGACATGCCGGGCCACATGAACGCCATTCTGGCCGACCACCCGGACCTGCAACTCACCGACACCAACGGCAACCGCAACCCCTACTACCTCGACCTGTCCAAGCCGGGTGCCTACACCCTCGCCCGGGACCTCATCACCGAGTTCCTGCCGCTGTTTCCCGGCCGGTACTGGCACATCGGCGCGGACGAGTACATCGGCAACTACGCGGCCTACCCGCAGCTGCTGACCTACGCCCGCGCGACCTACGGGGCGAACGCCACAGCGAAGGACGCCTACTACGGCTTCATCAACTGGGCCAACGACATCGTCCGCGCCGGCGGCAAGACCACTCGCATGTGGAACGACGGCATCGGCACCGACGGCACCATCCGGCCGGCGTCCAACATCCACGTCGAGGTCTGGTACAACTACGGCATCACCCCGCAGGCCCTGCTGGACCGTGGGCACACCATCTCCAACCAGGCGTGGGATCCGACCTACTACGTTCCCGCCATCAGCAAGCCGAACGTGACGTGGGCCTACGAGACCTGGACCCCGGACCGGTTCCAGGGCAACACCACCGTCGGCGACACGTCCCGCAACCTCGGCACTGTGCTGCACATCTGGTGTGACTACCCGGACGCGGAGACCGAGGACCAGATCGCGGCGGGCATCCGGACCATCCTGCGTGTGATCGCCCAGCAGACCTGGGGGTCACCGAAGCCGGTCGCCACGTACACCGCCTTCGGGGCGATCATCGACCGCATCGGCCGGGCTCCCGGCGGGCCGGCGGTGGCGACCGGCAACCTGGCGACGAACCGCCCGGTGACCGCGTCGTCGACCGAGACGGCCAGCTTCCCGGCCGCGGCGGCGGTGGACGGCGACATCAGCACCCGCTGGTCCTCGGCCTACACCGACCCGAGCTGGATCCAGGTCGACCTCGGCAGCAGTCAGGAGTTGTCCCGCGTCGCACTGCGCTGGGAGGCCGCCTACGGCCGGGCGTACCAGATTCAGACGTCGACCAACGGCACCACCTGGAGCACCGCGGTGACCGTCACCGCCGGGGACGGCGGCACCGACGAGCACCTCGTCAACACCACCGCCCGCTACGTCCGCATGCAGGGCACCGCGCGGGCCACCACCTTCGGCTACTCCCTCTGGGAGTTCGAGGTCTACGGCCCGAAGAAGGGCGTCATCACCGGCGCTGCCAGCGGCCGTTGCGTCGACATCCCCGGCAGCAACACCACCGACGGCACCGCGGTCAACCTCTGGGACTGCAACAGCGGCGCCAACCAGACGTGGACCCACCGCAACGACGGCACCCTCACCGCGCTGGGCAAGTGCCTGTGGCCAGCGAACGGGAGCCTCACCGACGGCACCACGATCGTGATCGGCACCTGCACCACCGCCACGACCCAGCGGTGGACCTACGACACCGCCACGAGCACCTACCGCACCGGCGGCAAGTGTCTCGACGCCAACGGCGGCGCGACCGCCAACGGCACCCGCCTCATCCTCTGGCCCTGCACCAACGGCGCCAACCAGCGCTGGAGCACCCCCACCGCCTGAACCACCGATGGAGGCACGATGCAGCACGCCATCCCCCCGCCATCCTCATCGGCAGCACGGCCACGGCGACTCGTCGTGCCCACCATCGTCCTGGCTCTGATCGCCGCTGCCGTCGCCACGGTCGGGGGCCATCAGGCCCCGGCCGGGGCGGCGGTCCCGGCCGACCCGACCTACACCGATGCCGCCGGCCTGGTCTTCCCCGGCCCCCAACCGGGCGCGGCGACGGCGTCGCTGTCCGGCGGCAG
Source organism: Micromonospora sp. M61 (assembly GCF_018070245.1). Taxonomy (NCBI): domain Bacteria; kingdom Bacillati; phylum Actinomycetota; class Actinomycetes; order Micromonosporales; family Micromonosporaceae; genus Micromonospora; species Micromonospora sp. M61. The sequence goes on from NZ_JAGPYA010000059.1 coordinate 4,864, forward strand.
CTTCACCCTGGCCAACGCGGCGCTGTCGACAACGTGGAGCGTGCTCGGCAGCACGGTGTCGCTGACCCGGTTCGACAACCGGGCAGCGAACACCACGGTGCCGATGAGCCTCCGTGGGCTCTTCACCCTCACCCTCGCCGACGGCAGCACGATCACGACGGCGAACACGACGGTCTCCGCCGGCCCGGTGGTCAGCGACCTGCCGGCGAACGCGGCGTCGGCACGGCTCGCGGAACGTTTCGCCGGCAAGGCGGTCACCACCACCTTCCGGTACGGCAGCGGGGCGCGGACCCTCGACGTGCAGTGGCAGGTACGGCTGCGCGGCGGTGCCAACTCCGTGCAGCACAGCTTCACTGTGCGCTCGGTGGCCGGCGCGTTCGACGTGACGTCGCTGCGCCTGGTGGAACTCAACCTGGCGAACGCACGGGTGCTCGGCAACGACGACGGCAGCCCGGTCGTGCACGGCGCGGCCGGTGGCGAGACGGTGTTCGTCGGCATCGAGAACCCGATGGCGAAGGCCACAGTGACCGGGTCGACCGTCGACATCGCGGTGCCCCGTGCCGGGGATCTCACCGCGGGCGCGTCGTGGGTGTACACCGCCTCCACCGGTGTCTCCCCCGCCGGGCAGCTACGCCGCTCGTTCCAGTACTACCTGCAACGCGAACGCGCTCACGACCGCCGCACGTTCCTGCACTACCAGAGCTGGCTGGACCTCAAGCCACCCGGCGAGGTCATCAACAGCGCCGAGCTGACCCGGGCCGTCAACCTGTTCGGCACCCAGCTGCGCAACCGCGGCGCCACCATCGACAGCTTCTGGGTGGACGACGGCTGGGACTATCTGCGTTCACCACGGGTCGACGAGACGAACCTGAACGTCTGGTCGTTCGACCCGACCCAGTTCCCCACCGGTTTCGCACCGCAGAAGGCCGCGGCCGCGCAGTATGGCGCATCGATGTCGGTGTGGATGTCGCCGTTCGGCGGGTACGGCACCAGCGCCGCCACCCGCCAGGCCATCAACGCGAGCAAGCCGGCCGACCAGCGGCTGGAGACCCACAGCGGCGGTCAGTTCAAGCTCGGCGGCAGCCGCTACTACGACCGGTTCCGGTCGGTGGCCTTCGACATGATGGACAACCAGGGGGTACGCGGCTTCAAGCTCGACGGGATTGGCGGCGGGCTCTACCAGTCCGGCCCGAACGCGAGTTACATCGCCGACTACGAGGCACTGCTCGGGCTGACGGGGGATCTGCGGGCGCACCAGAAGGACGTGTTCGTCAACGCGACAGTCGGCACCTGGGGCTCGCCGTACTGGTTGTGGTACGCCGACTCCATCTGGCGCGACGGGCACGACGCGTCACTGACCGGTGCGGGCAGCGCACAACAGCGCTACGTCAACTATCGCGACTCGGAGACGTTCCGCAACGTCGCCACCCAGAACCCGCTGTTCCCGATCCCGAGCCTGATGAACCACGGGGTCATCTTCTCCGACCGCACACCGCAGTTCACCGCCGACTACGACCTCACCAAGCCGAGCGTCCAGGCGGAGGTGTCGCAGGACATCCGCGCCTACTTCGCGCTCGGTCTGAGCCTGCAGGAGCTGTACGTGCGCAACACGCTCGTCGACGCGAACCGGCCGGGCGCGGCCTGGTTCTGGGACACCGTGGCGGCCAACGCCAAGTGGGCCCGCGCCAACCAGGGACTGCTCAGCGACGTGCACTGGGTCGGCGGTGACCCGGCGGCAGGCGCCGTCTACGGCACGGCCGCCTGGAACTCCTCGGCCGGGGCGTCCAGAGGCATGCTGATGCTGCGTAACCCGTCGGCGTCCGCGCAGAGCTTCACGGTCAACCCGCAGACGGTCTTCGAGCTGCCCGGCGGGACCCACCAGCGGTACAAGTTCACCGAACGCGACGGACGCCGATCCAGCTTCGTGTCCGGTCCCGCCGCACCGGTGAGCATCACGCTGGCGCCGTTCGAGGTGGCCGTCTTCCAGGCCGCACCGACGGACGAGGCGATCGGCGGCGGAGACAGCCAGCAGCTGTCGCGCGCCCGCTGGACCGCGACGGCGGACAGCGTCGAGACGGTCGGCGAGAACGGCGCCGCCGCCAATGCCATCGACGGCAACCCCGCCACCATCTGGCACACCCGCTACGTCGGCGGTGTCGCCGCCATGCCGCACCAGATCACCATCGACCTCGGCGGCACCTTCCGCATCGACAAACTCGACTACCTGCCCCGCCAGGACGGTGGCACCAACGGCACCATCGCCGACTACCAGATCCAGACCAGCGCCGACGGCACCACCTGGACCCAGATCGCCGCCGGCACCTTCGGCTCCGGTAGCACAGTGAAGTCGGCGCTCTTCGCGCCCACCACGGCCCGGCACGTACGCCTGCGCACCACCCGCGCCGCCAACGGCGCCGGGTACGCCTCCGCCGCCGAGATCAACCTGTACGGCTCGACGGCCTGACCGGTCTCTCTGCCGTTCCGGGGCGACGCTGGTGTCGCCCGGGAACGGCAGGATCGACGGCAACCCGCCCTATCGGGCGAGAACATGGGCGAGGACCGCCACGCCGCCGGTCACGACCAGCGCGCTGCCGGCGGCCAGCAGTGCGGCACCCTCCGGCTGACCCAGGTGGGTGGGCAGTCGGACGGTCCGATACCGACGCCGCGCCAGGACGGCAACCACGACGGCGAGCGGAGCGCAGGCCAGCACAAGTCCCGCCGCGAACGGATGACGCGGCACCAGTTCCCGTCCGACGGCCACCAGCACGGTGGCCGTCGCCAACGCCGTACGAAGCCACGCCAGCAGGGTGCGTTCGGCCTGTGCTCCCCGGTCGGCGAGCCGTGGTGGCTCCGTCACATCAGCACCACGACATCAGATCGGCACCGACATCAGATCAGCACCACGACGAGGATGGTCAGGCCGGCCACGACCACCCCCGCAGCCGCCACGACCGCGACGGGAGTCGACGGCAACGGCAGTTGGAGCCGCAGCGCCCGTTCGTTGCGGCTCCAACGAGGGAACGCCTCGACGGCCACCCCGACGGCGAGCACCGCCAGCACGGCCGCCGCCCACTGCGAGCCTTCCGCGCCGAAGGCCTTGACCGCCGCGGCGGCCACCATGAGGCCCAGCGCGGTCCGCAGCCACGCGAGGAAGGTGCGCTCGTTGGCGAGGGTGAACCGGGGGTCCGGCTCCGTGCCGACCCCGTAGACGCGGCGTGGCCAGCGACGGTCGGGGCGGCCGGGGCCGGCCGGCGCGGGAGGTGCCTCGTCCGTCACCCGCTGACCGGTGCCGGCGGCTGCCACGGGACGTCGCCACACTCCCGCTGGACGCGGGCGAGTTCCTCGACGAGTGCCGCCCTGATCCGCGCGTACGCCGGGTCGTCGTAGACGCTGCGCATCTCCCACGGGTCGGCGCGCAGGTCGAACAGCTCCCACTCCGGCTCCTGCACCGTGGTGGAGGTGCCGGGCAGACCCAGCCCGTCGGCGTAGTAGTAGACCAGTTTGTGGTCGTGGGTGCGTACGCCGTAGTGCGCCCACACGTGGTGCTCGTCGTCGTCGTGTTCCCAGTAGCGGTAGTACACCGACTGCCGCCAGTCGTCGGCGTCCTCGCCGCGCAGCAGGGGTCGCAGTGAGCGTCCCTGCATGCGGGAGTCGGCCGGCACGTCGGCGTAGTCGAGGAACGTCTGCGCGAAGTCGACGTTCATGGCGAGCGCGTTGGTGGTGGAGCCGGCCGGGATCTCCGCCGGGTAGCGGATCAGGAACGGCATCCGCAGCGACTCCTCGTACATGAACCGCTTGTCGTACCAGCCGTGGTCACCGAGAAAGAAGCCCTGGTCGGACGTGTAGACGACGATGGTGTCGTCGGTCAGCCCGTGCTCGTCGAGATAGTCGAGCAGGCGGCCGACGTTGTCGTCGACGCTGGCGACGCAGCGCAGATAGTCCTTGATGTAGCGCTGGTAGGTCCAGAGGGCGGCCTCGTCGGGGTCCAGGTGTGGCGGCAGCATCTCCTTGATGTCGTTGGCGGTCAGGTCCCGGTCCACCCGCATCCGGGCGGCCCGGGCGGCGGCGGCGTGCCCCGAGTGGTCGTCGTCGAACGAGCCCGGCACGGCCACGTCGTCGACGTACATGTCGCGGTGCTTGTCGTCGGGCTCCCAGTTGCGGTGTGGCGCCTTGTGGTGCACCAGCAGGCAGAAGGGTCGTTGCGGGTCGCGCTGGTCGAGCCAGTCGACGGCCAGGTCGGTGATGATGTTCGTGCAGTAGCCCGGACGGACCTGCTCGGTGCCGTCCATACCGATGAAGACGGGATCGCGGTACCGCCCCTGGCCGGGCACGACCTCCCAGTAGTCGAACCCCCGGGGGTCGTGCTCCCGGCCGTGCCCGAGGTGCCACTTACCGACCAGGGCCGTCTGGTAGCCGGCGCGGCGCAGCAGCTCCGGGAAGACGAGCTGCCTGTTGTCGAACTCGGTCGACAACGTCTGCACGCCGTTGACGTGGTTGTAGGTGCCGGTGAGGATGGTGGCCCGGCTGGGCGCGCACAGCGAGTTGGTGCAGAAGCAGTTTTCCAGGAGAGCACCGCCGGCCGCGATGCGGTCGATGTGCGGCGTCTCGTTGATCTTGCTTCCGTAGGCGCCCACCGCGTGCGCGGCGTGGTCGTCGGCCATGATGAAGACGATGTTGGGCCGCACGTGCTGATCCTTTCTCACGCGACCCGCCTCAGGACGCGTACGCGGCGGCGTCGTAGTAGGTGCTCGGGTCGACAGCGTTCGGCAGCTTCCCCAGGTCCTTGAAGAGGCCGTTGAGGCCGGTGAGCCAACCCGCGACGGTGCCGTCGGTGGACTTGGCGGCGAGCTCGGCCGACGGCAGGAACCGGGCGTTGGCGGCCTCGGCGCGCAGTTGGTCGATCGGGGCCGACTTGAGGAACTTCGCGGTGACCTCGACAGCGCGGTCCAGGTTGGCGGCCCGCTCGTCGTTGGCGGCACGCAGCACCGCGAGCACCTTCTTCACCAGGTCCGGCTTGCCGGTCACCACGTCGTTGCGGCCCACATAGGCGGACGGGAAGCTGATGGCCGGGTAGAAGTCGTCGTTCTTGGCCAGCTCGGTCAGCTTCGGCACCCGCTTGCTGATGGTGCCGATGAGCGGGTACCAGATGCCGGCCGCGTCGATCTGGCCCGACCCGAACGCGGTGACGACAGTGCTCGGGTCCATCGCGACCTTCTGGACGTCGTCGATGGAGAGGCCGGCGCTCCGCAGGGCCAGCCGCACGATCATGTCGCCGGAGGTGCCTTCCGGCACGCCGACCTTCTTGCCCTTGAGCGCGGCCATGGAGGTGATGCCCGGCTGGGCGATGACCCGGTCGGCGAAACCGAGCGAGTTGATGGCGATGACCCGGGCCTTGCCGGAGGCCGGCAGCCACATCGCGCCCGGGCCCAGGTAGCCGAAGTCGAGGTCGCCGGCGCCGAGCGCCTGCACCTGCAGGGGGCCGTTGGTGAAGACCTTGAGGTCCGGCTTGAGACCGTGTTCGGCCCACAGTTTCCTGTCGTCGGCGATCGCCATGAGGCTCGCGCCGGTGAAGTCGGCGATGTAGCCCAGCTTCACCGGCTCGCTGCCGGAACCGCCGGATCCGGACTGGTCGTCGTCGCCGCAGGCGGCGAGGGCTGCGGCGGTGCCGAGGCCGGCGATGCCGGTGAGCAGGGATCGACGGGAGAGAGGGCTCATTGCGATGCACCTTCCTGAGGGGTCTGGTGGTAGACGGCGCGCCAGACCCGATTGCGGATCCGGGAGAATTCCGGTGACAGGCGAACGACTTCGGTGCGCGGGTACGGCAGGTCGACGTCGATGACCTCGTGCACCCGGCCGGGCCGGGCAGCCATGACGACGACCCGGTTGGCGAGGTAGACGGCCTCGTCGACGTCGTGGGTGATGAACATGACGGTGCGTCGCTCGGAGCCCCAGGTGGCCAGCAGCTGATCCTGCATCTGCACCCGGGTGAGGGCGTCCAGGGCGCCGAAGGGTTCGTCCATGAGCAGGACGCCGGGGTCGACGGCGTACGCGCGGGCGATGGCGCATCGCTGCCGCATACCGCCGGACAGCATCCGGGGCAGCGCGTCGGCGAAGTCGGTGAGGCCCACCAGGTCGATGAAGTGCTGCGCCCGTCGCCGCCGCTCGGCCCGCCCGACCTTGGCGATCTGGAGACCGAACTCGACGTTCTGGCGCACGGTCAGCCAGGGGAACAGCGCGTACTGCTGGAAGATGACGCCGCGTTCCGGGCCGGGCCCACGCACCGGTCGCGAGTCGACGAGCACCTCACCGCCGGTGGGTTCGACCAGGCCGGCTGCGATGTTCAGCAGTGTCGACTTGCCGCAGCCGGACGGGCCGACCACTGTGACGAACTCGCAGTCGGCGATGTCCAGGTCGACGTTCTGCAGCGCGTGGAACGGTTTGCCGCCCACCTCGAACGTGCGGCTGGTGGAGCGGAAGGAAATCTTCTCGGTCATCGACGTTCCTGCCATCCGGTGAGGCGCTTCTCCGCGGTGAGCAGGAGCCGGTCCATGATCAGGCCGAGCACACCGATGGTGATCAGGCCGACGAAGATGCTCGGCAGGTCGTAGTAGATCTGCGCCTGCTGCATGCGGTAGCCGAGGCCCTCCTGCGCGGCGATCAGCTCGGCGGCCACGAGGGTCGCCCACGCCGCACCGAGGCCGACGCGCATGCCGACCAGGATGAACGGGGTGGACGCGGGGACGATGACCCGGCGGAACACCACGGCGTCGTTCGCGCCGAGCACCCGGGCTGCGTTGATCATGGTGCGTTCGACGCTCACCACGCCCTGGAACGTCGACACGACGCAGGACAGGAACGCGGCCAGGAAGATGACGAAGATCTTCGGCGTCTCCCCGATGCCCATGAGCAGGATGGCCAACGGGATGACGGCCAGGGGCGGGATCGTGCGGAAGAACTGCACGTAGGGCTCGATCAGGCCACGTGCCGTCCGGTACCACCCCATCAGGAAGCCGACCGGAATCGCGAGGGCGGTGCCGAGCGCGAATCCGATGAGCACCCGGCGCAGGCTGGCGAGGCTGTCGTCGAGCAGGGTGCCGTCCATGGCGAGTTCACCGGCGCGGACGGCGACCGCCTGTGGCCCGGGAAGGCCCGACACCCCGACCCGCGCGAGCACGGTCCAGATGCCGATGCCGAGCACGACGGCGATCACGTTCCATGCCAGCAGTGGTACGGCACGGCGTGGCGGCGACGCCGTGCGGGTGGTCTCCGACCCGCGGGTCCGGGGCGGTTGAACGTCTATCGGCACGGTGGCCCTCCGTAGCCCAGGTCGGATTGGAGCGCGCCTTCCGGGTGGGCGGCGCTCAAGGTAAGGGAATCTTTGGTGACCGGACTAATCATGTCAACCCTTCGGACTAAAATTGCCGAGCTGGCGGCACTGCCTCGATTCATAAGACATCCGATGTCTGGTGACCAGCAACCCTAGGGTGACGGCGCTGCCATGACAACGCCCGCCCACCCCGCCGTCGGCGCCGGATATTGTGCGACGCATTGACTAAATTGACGGCTCTCGTCAGACTGCGGCGTACCGAGCCACCCCAGCCGCCCGGCGCTCCGGGCGACGGCCCAAGGAGTCCCATGTCGATTCCACGCTCCCGCCACAGCACCGGATCGAGACGCCGGCGCATCGCCGCCCCCCTCGCCCTGCTGATCGCCGCGACGCTCGTCGCGCCGGTCACCTCCGGCACGCCGGCCGCGGCCGCCGCCGCGCCGGTGAACCTGGCCCGGACCGGCACCGCCACCGCGTCGAGCGTCGAGCTCGACCGGGCCGACTTCGTCGCCGCCCACGTCAACGACGGCGACCGCAACACCCGGTGGTCGTCGAAGTACCAGGACGCCAACTGGGTGCAGGTACGGCTCGCGACCCCTGCCACTGTCGACCACGTCGTGCTCGCCTGGCCCAACGCGTGCGCCCGTGACTTCACACTGCAGACCTCGACCAACGGCACCACCTGGACGGACGTTGCCCGCGTCCAACGCGACACCTGCCCCCGGACGGACGTCATCGCGGTGAACTCGGCGCAGCCCGTGTCCCACGTGCGCATGCAGGGGCACCAGCGGTGGGCGGGTTACGGCTACTCCATCTCCGAATTCGAGATCTGGAACGAGACGGCGCCCGCACCCGCGCCCTCGCTGGGCGTGCTGCCCAAACCCGTGTCCATGACGGAGAACGGCGGCACGCCGTACACGCTGAACCGGAACACGCCCATCGTCGCGGTCGGGGCGCAAGCGACCGCGCCCGCGACCTACCTCGCCGGCCTGCTACGACCGGCCACCGGGTACGGCCTGCCGGTGGTCACCCGGAGCAGCGCGCCCGCGCCCATCGTCGTCGAGGTCGGCGCCGGCAAGGGCCCCGCCGGGCAGGCAGCCGAGGGGTACCGCCTCGTCGTCACCACCACGAAGGTCCAGATCAGCGCCGACACGGCGAACGGCGCACTCAACGGCGTGCAGACGCTGCGGCAACTCCTCCCCCAGTGGGTGGAGTCCGACACCGTCGTCGACGCCACGTGGACCGTGCCGGCGGTGACGATCTCCGACTACCCACGCTTCGCCCACCGCGGGATGATGCTCGACGTCGCTCGCAGCTTCTACCCGATGAACGAGATCAAGGCGTACATCGACGGCGCCGCCCAATACAAGATCAATCGTCTGCACCTGCACCTGACCGACGACCAGGGCTGGCGGATCGCCCTCGACAACCCGGCGAGCAACCCGGCGGGCATCGACTACGGCCTGCTCACCACGGTCAGTGGCCGTACCGCCATGACCTACAACGACAGCGGCCAGCTGATGGGCACCGAGCTGGGTGTCACCGGCTTCTACACCAAGGCCGACTACGCCGAGATCGTGCGCTACGCCGGCGTGAACGGCATGACCGTCATCCCGGAGATCGACATGCCCGGGCACACCAACGCCGCGCTGCACGCCATCCCCCAGCTGAACACGACCGGCGCCCAGCCGAAACCGGCCGCCGGACAGCGGACCGCACCGGCCAACGGCACCGGCAACGTCGGCTACTCGACGTTCGACTCGGCCAGCACGACGACGTACGAGTTCGTCACTCAGGTCCTGACCCAGATCGCCGCCATGACGCCGGGGCCGTACCTGCACATCGGCGGCGACGAGGCTCACGTGACCAGCCACGCGAACTACACCACGATGGTGAACGCCTTCACCTCGACTGTCGCCTCGCTCGGGAAGACGGTGGTCGGCTGGAACGAGTACGCCGGCACGACGCTGCCCCAGAACAGGGCCGTCGTGCAGTACTGGAACGGCGACCGCACCGCGGTGGCCAACGCGGTGACCGGCCGCGGCGCCCAGGTCGTCCTCTCCCCCGCCGCCCACACGTACGTGCCGCAGAAGCAGGACTCCCGTCAGCCGCTCGGTGGCACCTGGGCGTGCGGCGGACCGTGCGGGCTTGACCGGCATTACAACTGGGACCCCGGCACCTTCATCCCGAACATCGCCGAGACCAGCGTGCTCGGGGTCGAATCGGCGCTCTGGGGCGAGTTCATCCGCCGCATCGGTCAGGCGCAGTACTACAGCTTCCCGCGCCTGGTCGCCACCGCCGAGGTCGGATGGACGCCGCAGGCGCAGCGCAGCTACGCCGACTTCACCACCCGCCTGTCCGTGGCCGGCGGCCGGTTGACGGTCCAGGGCGTCAACTTCTTCCCCACCGCGGACGTCGCGTGGCGCAAGCAGGCGATCGGCCGTCCGGCCACCGCGGTCGTCGGCGCACCGGCCGGCGCCACCTGGACGGTCACCGCCCCCGGACTCCGGTCCGCCGACCTGGCCACCACGGTCACCTGGAGCGACGGGCGGGTGGAGGCGCTCACACCGACCGCCACGCGCGACCCGAGCATCTCCGCGATGCAGATCAACAGCGCGTTCACCGTGGTGTCCCGACGCACGTTCGGCGCACCGGGCACGTACACCGGGAGACTGTCGGTGCGCTCGGCCGGGGCTTCCCCCGTCGAGGCGGCGCTGACCGTCACGGTCCGAGCACCCTGACCACCGGCCGGCGCCGTCACCTCGCGCTGGTGACGGCGCCGGCCACCGCGCCCGTACGCTGCCGCAACGACATTCGAAATGAGGCATCGGTCATGATGGTCCGATGATCGAACGCCCGGATGCCATGCAGCGTGTGCGGCTGGCACACACCGAGGTCCTGCTGGCTCAGCTCCGCAGCGCCGGCCCGCTCAGCCGGGCCGAGCTCATCCGGCTGACCGGGCTCTCGCGTACCACGCTGTTCGACATCATCGGCGACCTCATCGCCCGCGGTGTGGTCGTCGAGCGCGAGCCCGCGCTGTCCGGGCACCGGGGCCGGGGACGGCCGTCCACGACCGTCAGCCTCAACCCGTCCGCCGGCCGGATCGTCGGCATCGACCTCGGCCGGGCGACGATCACCGTCATCGTCGCCACCCTGGGCCACGACATCCTGGCCCGGGGGAGCCGCCCCATCACGCTGACGGCGGGGCCGGCCCGACGAGCCAACGCCGCGATCAAGCTGATCGACGACCTCGTGCAGCAGCACGACATCGACCTGCGGGCCCTGGAGGCGATCGGCCTCGGCCTGCCCGGCCTGGTGGCGGGTCGGAGCCGTTCGGCCGGCGACAGCGGCAGCAGCCCCTCGGTGGCCGCGAAGCAGGTCAGCACCCGAATTCAGGACCGGTACGGCGTAGCCGTCGTCACCGACAACAACTCCCGACTGGCCGCGCTGGCCGAAGGCACCTGGGGGGCGACCCGTGACGTGCGGGACGCCATCTACGTCCGGTGGAGTGACGGCGTGGGCGGCGGGCTCATCGTCGACGGCCGGCTCGCCCGAGGCGCGCACGGCGCGGCCGGCGAGATCGGTCACGTCAGCGTCGAGCCCGACGGCGACCCCTGTCCGTGCGGTGGCCGCGGCTGCCTTGAGCTGCTGATCCGCCCGTCGGCGCTGATCGAGCAGTGCGCCCGGCGCGGTGTCACAGTCGCGGACCCGGCCGATCTGGTCGCGCGGGCAATCGCCGGCGAGCCGATCGTCTCCGACGTGGTGCGGCACGCCGCGACGCTGCTCGGCCGAGTCCTGTCGGGAATGGTGGTGCAGTTGGACCCGGGCAAGGTGGCCATCGGTGGGACCCTCGCCCATGCCGGCGAAACGGTGCTCGAACCGGTCCGGACGGCCATCGGTCAGCTGGCGATCCCCGGACACACCCGCCGCCTGGACGTCGTGACGGCCCAGTTCGGCGACGAGGGCGGCGCCCTGGGCGCCGTCGCGGCAGCCCTGCGGCTCAACATGTCCGAGCCCCTGCCGGCCCTCCCCACGGCATAGGAGCAGCGCACGGCCCGGCAGCGCGGCACAGGAGCAGCGCACGGCCCGGCAGCGCGGGACAGGACCAGCGCACCACCCGGCAGCGCGGCGGCCTGCTACGGCGTCGCGGGCAGGAGAGTGAGCAGTCGTTCGACAACCCCGGTCACCGCGTCCCGTCCCGCTGCGAGGTAGCGGCGCGGGTCTCGGGACTGCGGCAGGGCCTCACGGACCGCGTCGGTGAACGCCACGTTGAGGGCCGTACCGACGTTGATCTTCACCATGCCATGACCGACCGCGGCGCGGATCTGGTCCAGCGGCACCCCGGAGGAACCGTGCAGGACCAGGGGCACGGGTACGGCTTCGCGGATGGCGGCCACCAGGTCGAGATCCAACGAGGCGGTGCGGTCGGCCATCGCGTGCGAGCTGCCCACCGCGACGGCGAGAGCGTCGACGCCGGTCTCGGCCACGTACCGGGCGGCCTCGGACGGGTCGGTGCGGACACCGGCGGTGTGGGCGCTCGCCGGAGCGTCCGGCTTACCGCCGACGTAGCCGAGTTCGGCCTCCACCCACAGCCGGTGGTCGTGCGCCCACTCGGTCGCCTTGCGGGTAGTCGCCACGTTGGCGGCGTACGCCAGCGCGGACGCGTCGACCATCACGGAGCTGAAGCCCGAGTCGGGAGCCTGCTCCAGCAGACCGATGTCGTCCACGTGGTCCAGGTGCAGCGACAGGGTCGCGCTGGACCTCCAGGCGACCTCGGCCGTCGCCGCGGCGATGGCCGACAGGCCCGAGTGGTAGCGCGCAGCGTTCTGGCTGATCTGCAGGATCGCCGGCCGGCCGGCACGCTCCGCCGCGGCGGCGATCGCCTGGGCGTACTCGATCGTGATCACGTTGAAGGCGAGTACGCCGGTGCCGGCGGCTCGGGCCGCCGCCACCAGGTCGGCGGTGGGCACGAGGGTCATCAGTGGTCCTCAGGCAACCGGCGCGGTCAGGACGACGGACCGGGTGAGCAGCCGGGGCTGGTCCGGGTGCAGGCCGCGACGGTTCGCGAGCTCGACCGCGAGCCGCTGCGCGGTGGTGAGGTGCGCCATGGCGTCGACGTCCTCGTGCACGACGATCGCGCCCGTGGCGGCCAGATCGTCGCGGAGGCCGGGGACCACCGGCCCGAAGATCCAGACCACGGACCGGTGGTCCACCACGCTGATCGGGCCGTGCCGGAACTCCATCGCCGGGTACGACTCGGCCCACATCTGTGCGGCCTCCCGCAGCTTGAGGGCCGCCTCGTGCGCCAACCCCACGGTCCAGCCGGTGCCGAGGAAGGTGAACTGGCTCCGACCGACGACGTCCGGGTCGACCGGCGTGTTCAGCTGGGCGCGCGCCTGTTCGATCGGCTCGGTCAGGTCCTCTCCGAGGCCGGCGCGCCAAGCGGCGAGCGCGGTCGTGGCGAAGCGGGTCTGCACCACTGACTGTTCGTCGGCGAAGTCGAGGACGACGCAGTCACTCACGAGCCGGCTCACCGGCCGGTCGGCATCGGTCGTGATCACGGTCGAGCGGCTGCCGCGCGGCAGCTGCTCAAGGAGCCGGATCACCTCGGTGGTGGTGCCGGAGCGGGTGATGGCGACGACGCGGTCGTACCGCCGCCCGGAGGGAAACTCCGAGGCCGCGAAGGCGTCGGTCTCCCCCTGGCCCGCCGACTCGCGCAGCGTCGCGAAACTCTGCGCCATGAAGTACGACGTGCCGCAGCCGACGACGGCGACGCGCTCACCGGGCTGGGGCAGCGCCCGCGCCACGCCCGGCTGGGCGACCAGGTCCGCGGCGCGACGCCACGTCTCGGGTTGGGAGGCTATCTCGGAGGCGACGTGCGACACGGTTCCTGCTCTCTGTCGGTGCGGTGTTCTTCCAGCTTTTCCACAGTGGTTCCGGGCAGCAGCCGGGAAGCCACGTCGTCGTCGTACTCGCCCGCCCACGGGCAGGCGACGGCGGCCGCCGAGACGGCCGCGCCCTGGGCGAGGACGTCCCGCCAGGGCGCGCGGGTGAGGAGCCCGTACGCGAGCACGGCCGCGAGGGCATCGCCGGCGCCGGTCGGGTTGCCGGACACCCGTTCGGGCGCACGGACGCTGTAGGCGGCCCCGCCGGTGACTGCCACGAATCCGTCCGCGCCGCGGGACACCACGCCGGCGGTGGCGCCGCTTCGGACGAGCCGGTGCGCCACCGCGACGGCGTCCTCGCGGGTGCGTACCGAGCGTCCGAGCAGGTCGGCGGCCTCGTGGGCGTTCGGTTTCGCCAACGTCGGTCCAGCGGCCAGGGCATGCCGCAACGCGGGGCCGTCGGCGTCCACGATGGTCTCGGCCCCGGCGGCTCGCGCGATGGTGACGAGATCGGCGTACGCGGTCTCGGGTACGCCCGGCGGCCGGCTGCCGGACAGCACCACCACCCGCGCGGCCCGCACCCGCTCGGCGAACGCGTCCCGGAACGCCGCCCACTGCGCCTCGGTGACGTGCGGGCCAGGTTCGTTGAGGACGGTCGCCGTGCCCTGCGCGAGGACGGTCACCGTCCGACGGGTCTCCGCACCGAGGCGGGTGAACTGCGCCGGCACGCCGGCCGCCGCCAGTTCCGCTTCGATGTGCTCGCCGGAGGCACCGCCGAGCAGACCCAGGACCACTGTCTCGGCGCCCAGTTGACGCAGCACCCGGGCGACGTTCAGACCCTTGCCCCCGGCACGGGCGACCACGCCGGTGACCCGGTGCGATGTGTCCGGGACCAGTTGGGGAACGGTGTAGGTGATATCCAGGGCCGGATTGAGCGCCACCGAGATGATCAGGTCACCCCGACCGCGGGCCCGGGGCGGGTCTTCGATCGTCATCTGGCCGCCTCCTCCGGCAGATGCCGGCTACACGAGCACGCATGATCTTTCGTGACATCCCAGTGCCTATATCAATCAGGATGTTGCAGACCCTAGGATCTGACCCTACTGCCGTCAAGGTCCCCCAACCCGCCTGGGGCCGGTGTACGCCGTTGGGCCACCCCACAGGCGCGAGGATCAGCGAGGATCAGCGAGGAGTGGTGAGGCGTCGGAGTCGGTTGGTGAGCTGCCACGCGGACGACACGGATATTGCAGAAAGTTGCACAGATCTCACACCTCAGACGACAGCACGGACGGCCCAACCGGCGCCGGGGAGCCCTTGACGAGTATCGATAAGGTTCGTAAGTTCGTCCGACATCTGACGTAGGACAATCCCCCCGCTGTCCGAAGGACAACCATGACCACAGGAATCTCCCGCCGCGCGGTCGCTGTGGCGGGTGCCGCCGGTGCCCTCGCCGCCGTCGCGCCGCCCGGCCGGGCCGACGCCGCGATCGTTTCGACGTCCCTCCCGGTTCTCGGCGTCACCGACGACTGGAACGCCGTCCTCGCCCGCACGCCCCAGGTGCAGCTCACACCCGGTGCCACGTACACCCTTACCGCTCCTGTCGCGCTCCCCGATCGCTGCGTCATCGTCGGCAACGGCGCGACGGTCACCGTCGCCAACGATCAGACCGGCGCCCTGTCCATCGCGGGTCGCAGCAGTGTCACCATCAGCGGAGTCCACTTCCTCGGACGCCAGGCCAGCCCGGTCGACTCAGCACCGCAGTTCGCGCACGTCGGCATACGGATCAGCCGCAGCACCGGCGTCCGGATCCTGGACTGCGACTTCACGAACTGGCGCGGCGCTGGCCTGGCGGTCACCGGGTCGACGGCGGACGACTACTTCGGCTACCGGCTCAAGGTGAGCGGCAATGCCTTCCACCGCTGCTACTTCGGTGTGTCGATGGCGGACCGCAGCGAATACTCGCAGTTGACCGCGAACAGCTTCACGTCGTGCCGACTCGCCATCTGGAACTCGTCGGGGAACTGGACGATCAACGGCAACGTGGTCGTCGGTTGCTACGGCGCCTACTACTCGTTTGCCCAGACCAGCCCGTACGGCGCGCTCACCAGCGACAACTGGGGGCACGGCAGCCTGACCGGCAACACCGTCAACCACTCCAACGGCGGCGTGCCCGTGCGGTGGAGCACCGCGTTGGCGTTTCCGATCGGCGGGGTCGACCGCAATCCCGGCACCGGCGTCGTCGTCGACGGCGTCCTGCCGCCGACCTTCACCGGCAACACCCTCTGGTACAGCGACATCCGCGCCACGAACCTGCTGGGCACCCGCTGGATGCTGTCCGGCTGCACCCTGTCCAATCTCGCCGTCAGTTGCACCGGCTCCGTCCCGGTGCACCTGGTGGGTACGCAGGCCAACAGCGGCAACCTGCCCCTGTTGCAGGGCAACGTCAAGGATCTTCTGCCGCTCTGAGCGTCACCCGACCGGAGGTAGGCGACAGTGTTCCCATCCCGCAAACAGCGTCTTCTTTTCGTACTCGCCGCCCTGCTGGCCGGCGCGGGGCTCCAGGTTCCGTCGGCGGCGCACGCGGCCAACCCGGCACCGCAGGTCGCGCCGAGCGTCCGGGAATGGACGGGCGGCACCGGCTTCTACACGCTGACCACGACCTCCCGGATCCTGGTGGACCCCGCCCACACCGCCCAGTTGTCGACGGCCGCGACCGCGTTACGCGTCGACCTCGGTGCGATCAGCGGTGTCGACGTACCTGTCATCTCGTCGGCGGCGCCCGCGACCGGCGACATCCTGCTCACCCTCACCACGACGGACGCCGGCATCGGTGACCAGGGATACCTGCTGACCGCCGGCCCGAACGTCGTGGTCCGAGGAAACGCGGCGGCCGGCGTGTACTACGGCACCCAGACCCTCCTGCAGATGATCAAGCAGAGCGCGACGGCGACCACAGTGCCGGCGGGAACGATCCGGGACTTCCCGCAGTACCGCGAGCGCGGGTTGATGCTCGACGTCGGCCGGCACTTCTACGAGATGGACTATCTCGAGAACCTGCTGCGCCGCATGGCGTGGCTGCGCCTGAACACGCTGCGCATGCACTTCACCGAATGGAACGGCTTCCGCCTCCGCAGCGACCGGTACCCCGGTCTGGCGTCTGCCCAGTCCTACAGCAAGGCCGACCTGCGCCGGATGCAGGATGTCGCCAAGCGGCACCACATCACCATCGTTCCCGAGATCGACCTGCCCGGGCACGCCACCACGATGACGACGTACGACCCGACGACGCGGTTCACCTGCCCGTCGATGGACTACGCGCCCTGGCCCGGTGGATCGAACGGCGGTTGGACGCTCAACCTGACCAAGGACTCCGCCCGGACGTTCGCCATGAACCTGCTGTCGGAGTTCGTGCCGCTCTTCGACGGCCCCTACTTTCACATCGGTGGCGACGAATACCAGAACGACGCCGCCAAGAACAGCTGCCCCGAGCTGGTCAGCTACGCACAGGCACGCGGCTTCCCCTACACCGGCGACGTCTTCACCGAGTTCATGAACCTGATGAACGACAAGGTGCGGTCGTACGGCAAGACAGCCCAGCTCTGGAACTGGTGGGAGACGAACGGCCAGCAGACCAGCATCAAGCCGTCGACCAGCATCGTCCTCACGCCGTACACCGGGTCGCTGAACTACTTCTACAACCTGGGCTACACGGTCGTCGGCGTTCCGGAGAGCACCCTGTACGTGACTCCCGGCCTGAACCTCTACGTCAACGCCAAGAACGTGTACGAGAGCTGGACTCCGGACACGAACGCGAAGGTCAACGGCTACAAGATCGCGCGCTGGTCGGATGCTGTGGAACACCAGACGGACGAGTGGTTCGACCAGTACGCGAAGCGGCCGACGGAGGTCCTCGCCGAGCGTCTGTGGGGTGGCCCGCGGTCGAGCACCGTGGAGGCGTTCTTCACCCGCGTGGACGCGATCGGGGACGCCCCGGGCGTGCCGAGCGTGGTCCAGGTCAACGACAACACCACGGGAACCGGCGACAACCAGTTCAGCTACTCGGGCACCTGGCAGTACGGGACCAACGGCGCCCGGCAGTTCCAGGGCGACGACCACTACAGCAGCACGCTCGACAGCGCGTACCAGGTCCGGTTCACCGGAAACAAGGTCAAGCTCTTCGCCGCCAGGGCGGCGAATCACGGGCGGGCCGGCGTCTCGATCGACGGTGGCCCGGAGACGGTGGTCGACCTGTACTCCCCCACGCGGGTGGACCAGGCGATGGTCTTCACCAGTGGACTGCTCGCGCAGGGCTCGCACGTCCTGCGGGTGCGGGTGCTGAACAGCAGGAACGCCAGTTCGTCCGGCACCGCGGTCACCGCGGACAAGGTCGAGGTGTCCCGGGCGGCGACCCCGGCCGCCGCATTCGACCCGTCGACCGAGTACCGGGTCGTCAACCGCAACAGCACCAAGGTGCTTGAGGTGCCGGTCGGCAGCGGGGACGGCGGTGGCGCCATCCAGTGGTCGAGCAACGGTGCGGCGCACCAACGGTGGACTCTCGTCGAGGCCGGCGGCGGCTACCACCGCATCGTCAACCGCAGCAGCGGCAAGGTGTTGGACGTGTCCGGCTCATCCACCGCCGACGGAGCGAGCGTCGTGCAGTGGACGAGCCACGGCGGCACGAACCAGCTGTGGAGCGTCATCCCGGTCGGCGCGAATTACAAGATCATCAACAGGAACTCCGGCAAGGCGCTCACCGTGGCGAATGCCGCGACCAACGACGGTGCCGCCGTCGTCCAGTGGACGTACACGGGTGCGGCCAACCAGCAGTGGTCCTTGTCCTGACCCCGTTTTCGGTCCCGGTAATGGCCGTGGCCCGTCGGACAGGGCGGCAACCCTGTCCGACTGGCCACGCGGGGCTCAACTCCCCGACGTCACCGCGGTTCCGGTGATCGCCAGGTCGGCCATCGTCGTCCAGGGACCCCGGGCGCCAGCCTCGCTCAATGCCCGCAGCCGCACGTACCGGCCGCTGCGGAAAGCGCCGAACGGCACCACCTTCTGCGTCGACGTGTCGGCGAAGGTCCCCGACGCCACCGGGGTGCCCCAGTTGCTCGGGCTGTCCGAGACGTACACCTCGTAGCGGCCGATCCGGCCGTTCACTCCCCCGTCCTGCCGTGGCAGGTACCGCAGCCCATCCATCCGGTACGTGGCACCCAGATCGATCTGGATCTCGTGCGGCAGGGGCGCGGCCGTCGACGACCAGGCGGTGTGCCAGAAGGTGGCCGGGTTACCGTCGAACGCGTTGGTGGCAGCGCCGTTCTCCGCGCTGGTCTCCTCGCTGTCGGCGTACACGAGGCGCCAGCCGTCCCTCGGGATCGGCGGCGGCGGCGTACTGGTGCCGGCGACCGGCAGCACGGCGCCGTCGATCCGGGTCTGGAACGCGGTGTTCCGCGCACCGACCTTGATCCACAGAACTCCGTCCGCGTAGAACCATCCGCTGCTGGCCGAGTCGTAGGCGGCGCGCGTGCTCAGCGGCGGCAGCGTCCGGCCGGCGACCGTGACCGCCTGCGGAGCACCCGCCAGGTGCACGCTGAACTCGTAGGACCGCGACGACGGGTTGCTGGCGTACGTGCCGGTGGAGGCGCCCACGTCCACGGTGACCGTTCCGGTGCCGGACGTCGGCGCAGTCATCTGGACCTGCTGGGTGGCATAGGCCCCGTTCCGGTAGGCGCGGGTGATGCCGTCGTCCTCGTAGAGCGTGAAGCTCGACGCGCCACGCGGATACAGGTCGTAGGTGAGTGTGGAGACCGGTTTCTCGCCGGTGTAATTCATCTGCGGCCACATCGGCACGATGGAACCGCCCTTGACGAACAGAGGCAGCCGGTCGAGCGGTGCGGCGTACCCGTTCAACGTGAGTGGCCCCTGGTACACCCGCCCGGTCCAGTAGTCGGTCCAGGTGCCGGCCGGCAGGTAGATGCCGTCGCGCAACTCGGTGTCGGAGACCACCGGCGCCACGAGGAAGGCGTCGCCCGCCATGAACTCCCCGGCGGTGGCGTTGCCGCGGGCGACCGGGTCGTTGGGATACTCCAGCACCAGGGCCCGGGTCGCCGGCACGCCGGTCACGCTGGCCACGCGACTCATCGTGTAGTGGTACGGCATCAGCCGCATCTTGAGCTGGAGGTACCTGCGGTTGATCGACAGGTACGGCTCGGCATAGCGCCAGGGCTGCTTGTCCTGGTAGCCGGGCGCCGGGTTGGTCGCGCCCCAGCCGGACATCGTCATGAAGGCCGGCGTGAACGACTTCCACTGCAGGTCCCGCACGTAGGTGTTCGGGCTGCCACCGAAGATTCCGTCGACGTCGCCGGTGGCGTAGTTGAAGCCGGACAGCCCCGCGCCGGCTACGGCCGGCACGGTCCACCTCATGTCGTCCCACCGGCCGTACGTGTCACCGGTCCAGACAACGGCGTTGCGCTGGCTACCGGCCCAGCCGTCGACGGTCCACACGTAGCGACGCGCGTCGGAGTTCCGCTCGATGCCGTCCACAGCCTGTTGCACACCACGGAACGCGTCGCGGTACCCGCCGCCCACCCAGGCGACGTCGGTCTTCACGCCGCGCGAGCCGGCGGTGCCGACCTCCGAGTCGATGGACCCGAGCCCGGCGGATGTCCACAGACCGGTCTGGAAGCCGAGTGCCTTGGCGCCCGCCACTGTCGACGGCAGGTCGGTGTAGCCGCAGCCGTACCCGTCGTTGGGCAGGAACCACCCGGACGGCATGTTCTTGGCCCGGGCTTCCCGCGCGTACGCCAGCACGTCGGGAGTCCGCTGATGCCCGGCCCGGTTGTGGTCGCCCTGGTAGGTGGGGTTGGACGCGTTGAAGCAGTCGGCGTTGCCGAGTTCGAGGCCCCACATCGGGCTCAGGAACGGCTTGCCGGTCACGTCGGTGTACGCGCCGAGCACCGCCTTGAGCGAATCACCCACGAAGTAGTACGCGTCGAAGCGTTCCTCGTTGTGGGTGGTGGTCACCGGTGCGGTGAAGCCGTAGGAGCCGGCTGCCCAGGTGTTGCGCAGGACGCCGTAGCCGTTGGTGGACAGGTAGAAGGGCGCCGGGCTGGCGTTCGTGTTCTCCCGCCACTGGTTGTCCACGGCGATGGGCACCGTCTTGTCGCGGAGCGCCCACTCGCCCAGCCGAAGGCCGGTGCCGTAGAACTGCTCGTCCGCGTCGCGTACCAGCCGCTGCGTGGTCCGGCCGGCGGACCAGTCCAGCGGTTGTGCCTCCCGCCAGACCGGCCGCCCGTCCGGGCGGAGGACCTGCATGGTCAGGGGGTTCTTGTTGATCCGGATGACCACCGCCGCGGTGGTGATGCGGAAGGCGGTGCCGTCGTCGGTCACCGTGCTGGCGACCCCGCCGAAGTCGGTCCGTACGGTGATCTCGTTCGCCGCCGGTTCGGTGAATGTGCCGTTGGGTGCCGCCCAGACGCGGAAGATGTCCGCGCGTGTCAGCGTCACCCGGATGCGGGCGGCCGTGTTGGTGGCGATGGTGTACGTGTTCCCGGCCCGCGTGAGGCCGGTGGCGCTTCCCGGTGTGCCGGCATGAGCGGGTACGGCTTGCAGCATTGCGGCGAGCAGGATGAGGGCCACCACGGCGGCCCGGACGGCGGTGCGGGGGCGACGGAACGCGGGCAGCGATGACCAGATCATCGATTTCTCCCGGTGTGGTGAGGGGTCGACGCGGCTCCAGACATTCACGAGGGCCGATAAGCAGGGATGCTGCACCCACTTGACTCAAGATGCAAGAAATCGGCGACGATTTCGCATCGAGTTCCATCTTTGCCGTCGAGAGACGCGCGTCAGACCCGCACCACCTTCACCCCGGCCTGCTCGACGAGGCTCACCTGCTCCGGATCCGCCGCCCTGTCGGTGATCAGGGTGTCGATGTTGCCCAACGGACAGATCCGGTTGAAGCTCCGGCGGCCCAGCTTCGAGGCGTCCGCCACCACGATCGTTCGCGCGGCGCTCGTCACCATGACGTGGTTGACCGCCGCCTCGCCGTCGTTGTGCGCGCTGGCGCCGTGCTGGTGGTCGATCGCGTCCACCCCCAGCACCACCACGTCCAGCGCCACGGACGCGAGCATCGTCTCAGCGATACGGCCGACCAGCTCGTACGACTGTGGGCGGGCCGTCCCACCGGTGAGCACCACCCGGATGTGCGGCCGCACGATGAGTTCGTGCGCGATGTTCAGCGCGTTGGTCACCACCGTGTTCGCCGTCGTCTGCCCGTTCGGGTCGGTGCGCAGCGCGAGAGCCCGGCCCACCTCGGTCGTCGTGGTGCCCCCGTTGAGCCCCACCGTGCTCCCCGGCGGAATCAGTGCGACGGCTGCCGCGGCGATGCGCTGCTTCTCCGATGCCTGCCGGACCGCCTTGTAGCGCAGCGGCAGGTCGTAGGACACGTTCGTGACGACCACGCCGCCCCGGGTACGCGTCACCAACTGCTGCGTGGCGAGCTCGTCGAAGTCACGTCGAACGGTCGCCGTGCTCACGCCCAGCTCGCGGGCGGTGGATTCGATGTCGAGCTGACCCTCGACCGCGACCATCTCCAGGAGTCGGTGCCACCGCTCGCGCTGGTTCACGTCTCACTCCGGTCGCTCGGCCCGCCCATGCGCCCATCCTTGCATCCCTGATGCAAAGTTCCGTACCGCACCACGGCGGAGCGGGCCCGGGAGCGCGGGGTGGACATCACGCGTCGGTGAGCCGCCAGTGCTGGGAGGCGCTGCCGGTGTCGCTCTGCTGCACGATGGCGGCACCGTTGGTGGTGGCCCCGCCGGCCACGGCGAGGACCTTGCCGGTCTGCACG
The DNA here is from genome assembly GCF_018070245.1 of Micromonospora sp. M61. Taxonomy (NCBI): domain Bacteria; kingdom Bacillati; phylum Actinomycetota; class Actinomycetes; order Micromonosporales; family Micromonosporaceae; genus Micromonospora; species Micromonospora sp. M61. Next base: position 26,924 of record NZ_JAGPYA010000059.1, read on the forward strand.
TTGACGAGTTTCACGAAGTCGCCGGTGGCGGTGACGACCCGCCACTGCTGGTTGCCGCCGCCGGTCGCGCTCCACTGGATGACCCGCGCCCCCTCAGCCGTGGAGCCGGCCTCGACGTCCGCCAGCAGCCCGGAGTTGACGCTGGTCATCGTGGTGACGCCACCCACCGCGCCAGCCATCAACCACGCCTGGTTGGTCCCGCCGTTGGGGGTCCACTGGATCAACTGCACGCCGGTGACCCGGGACAGGTCCGGCACGTCGAGGGCCTTGCCGCTGGCCCGGTTGACCACCGTGTGGCGGACGGCGCCCGACTGGCCGCTCAATGTGGCCTCGAAGGAGATCGGCTGCGCCTGCACCTGGTGCAGGTCGAAGACGACGATCTCGTTGGCCCCCACCCGCAGCCACGGCGCCGGACAGTAGAGCCGCTGCTGTGGCCCCACCTTCCAGTAGCGGCCGAGGTTACGACCATTGACCCAGACCACGCCCTTGGTCCACCGGGACATGTCGAGGTACGTGTCGCCGGTCTGGGTGAGATTCACCGTGGCCTTGAAGAAGATGCCGGGCCGCGAGCTGTTGGTGATCACCGGACGGAGGCCGGCCACGTACGCCTCGTCGACGGGCAGCAGGTGGGTCTGCCAGTTGGTCAACGTGCCGGTCAGGGTGCCCGCGTCGACGAGCGACACCCGTTCCGTGATGCCCTTGCGGTCGACCAGGGCCTGGCCGAAGTTGTTGCGGCCCATGCCCTCCACCAGGATGTCGAGCGTGGGACTGCCACTGACCGAGGTCTTCAACGCCAGCGGCGCGTCCTGCACGGTCACCCCGAGCGGGGTCGTGTAGGCCGCCGGGAGGTTGCTCCGGGACAGACCGCCCTGGTAGACGCCGTCGAGGAACACCGTCGCGTAGTCGCGCACCGACCTGATGTCCAGCGTCGCCCGGGTGTAGCCGGGCAGGACCCGGCGGTACAGCATGAAGCCGGAGTTCTGGCCGTACATCTCCATCGGTTGGGGGTTCGTCTGCGTCGACAGCGCGGCGGGCAGGTTGTCCCACAGCGAGGCGTACGGCGTCGGCACCACCGCCTGAGCGCCGGTACGCACGATGGTGGGGTTCGGCGCGGGCACGGCTGGCAGCGTCACCCCGAGGGCCGTGCCGATGATCTCGCGGTAGGTGGGGTACAGCCGCGACGGGCCGCCCTGCTCGTTGATCGGCGCGCCGTAGTCGTAGCTGGTGATGTCCGCCTGGTAGCCGGTCCCGTTGTCGGCGGCGTTCGCGCCCGCGGAGTACCCGAAGTTCGTCCCGCCGTGGATCATGTAGAGGTTGAACGACAGCCTGCCGGCCATCAGGCCCCGCAGCTGGGTGGAGATGTCGGTGTTCGACCCGGCGAAGCCACCGTCGCTCCAGTGCGTCAACCAGCCCGTGTAGAGCTCGCCGGACATGGCCGGGACGGTCGGGAAGGACTGCCGGGCCGCGGCGATGGCCGCCGCGTCACCACCGCTGAGTGCGATCGCACCGCCGGCCACGACCGTTCGGTTGCCCTGCACCTGGCCGAGCCCGTCCTCGGTGTAGAACGGCCCGGTGATCCCGGCGGCCAGCCACAGTTGCCGCAGTTCCTCAAGATAGACGGCGTCGCTGCCGTACGACCCGTACTCGTTCTCGATCTGGACCATCAGGATCGGCCCACCGTTGGCCACCATGAGCGGCCTGACCTGCGCGGCGAGCGCGTTGACGTAGCGCGTGACGGCCGCCATGTAGTTGGGGTCGGAGGCGGTGCGGACCCGCAACCTGATGTTCGGGTTGCGCAGCAGGTACGGCGGCAGGCCACCGAGGTCCCACTCGGCGCAGACGTAGGGGCCGGGACGCAGCAGCACGTACATGCCCTCGGCCTGACACAGCCGGATGAAGCCGGCGATGTCCCGCCGGTCGGTGGTGAAGTCGAAGACGCCCGGCCGTTCCTCGATGTGGTTCCACATCACGTAGATGGCGATCGTGTTCATGCCCATCGCCTTGGCCATCTGGATCCGGTGACGCCAGTACTGCACCGGGATGCGGGACGGGTGCATCTCCCCGCTGCGGATCTGGAACGGCTGACCGTTGAGCAGGAAGTTGCTGCCATCGGCGGAGAACCCGAAGACCTGTGCCGCGGCCGCAGCACCGGCCGGGCCGCCCGACGCCAGCATCGCCGCGAACGGACTGAGCACACCCAGGGTGAGGAGTTGGCGCCGTTGCATGGTGTCTCCTTCGGACAGGCATCGTCGGCACGCCGGCGGCGGCCGAGGGCCGGTCGGGCCGGATCGCCAGCGTGTCGACAATGATCGATGTAGAGCGAGCCTGCCAGACGATGCAACAAGATGTAAATATCTAAGCTCGTTTTGCATCTTCGATCATCTGCGTCCGCAGTTGAGCCCGCACGCCCGCACCTGGCAGCCGCCACGGGTACCCGAGCGTCGATCTATTGACGACCCGCCCGGCGCCCCTTAGCGTCTTGGACGTCAGATATCCGACGTCTTATGGCTAAGTTCTCCGTTCCTCACCCCCGTCCCCGGAAGGACATCCCCCGTGTCTCCTGTCCGAGTACTGACGCGCCGAGTGACGGCGGTCGTGGTCGCCGTCCTCGGCGTGGCCGCGATCCTGCCCGCCACGCCAGCTCACGCCGCCCCCGCCGGTGTGAGCGCGACGGCCAGCGCCGACTGCACGACCGGCCGGCTCAACCTGCGGCTCACCAACGGCAGCACCACCTCGCAGACCTTCACCGTCACCTGGCCGGGCCGCACCAACTCCCCCTGGACCCGCACGGTCGCCGCCGGCAGCAGCAGTAACGAGCTGTACTGGACACTGCCGGCGGGCACGGCGTACACGCTGCGCACGACCACGCCGACCGGACTGGACGACACCTCCGCCGGCATCTTCCACTGCGGCACCGGCATGTCCGCGGTCGCCAGCTACGACTGCACGGCCGGCCGGCTCCAGCTCGCGGTCGAGAACCGCACCACCACCGCCCGGGACTTCACAGTCGCCTGGCCCGGGCGCACCGGATCCCCGTGGACGCGCACCATCGCCGCCGGCGGCAACTACCTGCACTACTGGACGGTCGGCGCCGGCACCGCGTACACCCTGCTGGTCACCGCCCCCGGTTTCGACAGCACCCTGCGGGGAACCGCCGGGTGCGGCCTTGCCGCCGGCACCCCGCAGATGAACGCCACGACGGTCATCAGCACGCAGTCCGTCATCCGCAACCTCAACGGGCCCAACGGCCGCTACGACGGCACCTCAGCCTCGGTCCGCATCCCGGGCATGGCCGTCACCAACAACGGCACCGTCATCGCCGTCGCGGACGCCCGGATCAACGGCTCGTACGACCTGGGTGGCGGCACCAACAACATCCAGATCGCCATGACCCGCAGCACCGACGGCGGTCGCACCTTCGACCAGCCGCGCATCATCCACGCCCCCGCCACCACGAGCGAGGGAGCGGGCGACCCCAGCCTGCTGGTGGACCGCAAGACCGGCGTCGTCTACTGCTTCTACACCTACTCCCCCAAGCCGGGCATCAGCTTCTGGTCCGGCTCATCCGGTCTCAACACCGCGAACGACCCGAACAGCCTGCACCTGCAATACATCACCAGCAGGGACAACGGTGCCACCTGGAGTGCCCCGGTCGAGCTGAACCCGACCATCAAGGTGCCGACGTGGCAGCAGGCGTTCTTCTCCTCCGGTCACGGCATCCAGAGCAGCACCGGGCGCCTGATCCAGCCGTTCGTCTACCGGGACGGTGCGGGTCTCACCCAGACCGGCAACATCTACAGCGACGACAACGGCGCGACGTGGCAGCGCGGTGGACCCGCCGGCGGCAACATCAACGAGAGCAAGGCGATCGAGCGTGGCACCGGGGCGATCGTGCAGAACATGCGGCACAACAGCACCCGTAGCCGGTTCTACTCCACCTCCACCGACGGCGGCGCGACGTTCGGACCGGCCACGGCCAGCGCCCTGCTGACCGATCCGCTCTGCAACGCCGACGAGATCTCCTACCTGCGCCCGTCGGAGCTGGGCACGAACGGCGCGCCGGTGCGGACCCGTACCGCGCTGTTCAGCAACAACGCGGCTCCGGCCGCGCGCAACGACCTCACCGTCCGGCTGTCAACCGACGACGGTGCGAGCTGGCCGGCGCGGGCACTGGTCAAGCCGGGCGGCGCGGGCTACTCCACGATGGCCGTGCTGAACGACGGCACGATCGGCAACCTGTACGAGGTGGGCAACACCGGAGGCATCTTCTTCGCCCGCTTTACCCTGGACTGGGTCAAGGGCGCCTGATCCGAGAAACTCCCGTCCCCGGTGCCGGCACCACGCCGACACCGGGGACGGCCCTTTCCCCCGGCCACCGCTCAGCCGGCATCGTCGACGGTGCGGATCACCTCCCCAGTGTCCAGCCGGGGCAGACGTTCGTGCGAGGCCTCGGGGCCGGGGTGCCCTAGATTGAGCAGGAGCAGCACCTCGTGGCGACCGTCGGGGAAGAACTCCCGCCGCACGCCTGCGGCGTCGAAGCCCGCCATCGGGCCGGCGGCGAGACCCGCCGCGCGGACACCGACGATCAGGTAGCCGATCTGCAGGGTGGCGTTCAACCGGGCCTGCTCGACCCGCGCCGTCCGGTCGGCCAGCCAGTCCCGCGCCTGCGGACGGTGCGGATACAGCTCGGGCAGCCGCTGGTGGAAGTCCACGTCGGCGGCGAGGACCGCTGTCAACGGAGCGATGGCCGTCCTGGCCCGGTTGCTGCTGGAGATGTACGGTACGACGTGGTCGGTGCGCTCACACCTCGACCGCCGTGGTGTAGCCGCCCTGGTGGTGCACCAACGGTGCGCCGTCCCCGCCGTCGCCCAACGCGAGCGGCTCGGCGATCACCAGCGTGTGGTCGCCGGCCGGCACCCGGTGCACCACCCGGCAGAGCAGCCGAGCCAGCACTCCGGTCAGCAACGGCACCCCGAACGGCCCCGGCGTCCAGTCCGGGTACGCGGCGAACCTGTCGATGCCGCTGGTGGCGAAGACGGCGGCGGCCTCCCGTTGCCCGGCGGCCAGCAGGTGCACCGCGACGTGCTCGGCTCGGGCAAGCACCGGCCAGCTCGACGACGCCGTCCCGAGGCAGAACGAGACGAGCGGTGGATCCAGCGACACCGAGGTGAACGACGTTGCGGTGAATCCCGCCCGGACCGGTGCGCCAACCCCGCCCAGGCAGGCGGGGTCGGTGGCGCGGGCAACGGCGGTGACCACTGTGACGCTGGTGGCCTGCCGACGCAGCAGGGCACGGAACAGGTCCCGGCTCACCGGCCGCAGCTCGGCGGCGTCCGTCGTCGGACGCTCCAGCGTGGTCACGCCGACACCAGGGTGACGGGCCTCGCGTGCCGGACCAGGTCGACGTGCACACGAGCGGTAAGGAGAAGCTCATCGCGCTGCGACATGACCTCATGTTGCCGGGCACGGGATCGAGCGGTCAACGGCCTTCCAGCAGATGAGACTTCCGCCGCTGCCGATGTTACGGGAGTGCCCTCAGCAGCGTTTACCGCGCCGCAACACCTATCTGTTGGATAGAGATTCGGGTACGCGGCGGAGCAGTGTCCAGGACGGACATTGAGAGGGTTTCAAAAGTTGTCGGTTCGGGCATGTTCGATCTCGACACGGCAGGGAACGGTGACGAGGGGAGACCTCCGATGGGCCTCATGTTTCGCAAGCGCAAGAAGTACGGTCCGATCATCCTGAACTTCACCGAGAACGGCTTCTCCTCGTGGAGCATCAAGATCGGTCGCTGGTCCTGGAACTCGAAGGCCAAGGCGCACCGGGTCGACCTGCCGGGTCCGCTGTCTTGGAAGCAGGACAAGTCCCGGTCGTAATCATCCCGGGAGTCGAGCGGGGTGCCGGTGATTCACCGGCACCCCGCTCGGCGTCTGTGGGGGTGCGGGATGCTCAGCGCGCCAGGGCGATGATCTCGTCGCCGGCCAGCCGGCCAGCGTCGCGGTCGCGCCGCACCTCACCCGCGTCGAGCAGGTCGGCGAGCGCCCGGTTGGCGTCGGCGGCACGGTAGACGGTCGCGGTGAGGGTGTGCCGGCGCAGTTCGGTGACCGGCCGCGACCCGCCCTCGCGCAGCTCGGCCAGCAGCTCGCGGATCAGTGGTTCGAGGTCGGGATCGCCGGTCACGTCGACAGTCGCGCCCATCGGGTCGGCCGGGTCGCGGTAGCGCACGTCGAGATCCGCGCCGATCGCCCAGAGCGCGTCGCGGACCGCCTCCAGGCTCCGGTCGGAGCGGCTGCCGAATGCGATCACGCCGGCCCCGTCGCCCTCCGGCAGCACCGGCGCCACCTCGGCGACCAGGGGGAAGCCGGCGGAGACGAGCGCGTCACGGGCGCTGTCGCCGGTGTGCAGCAGCAACTCTCCGGTGCGACCGTTGGTCGCGGCGGTGAGCAGTTTCGGCGTCACGGCGCCGGGCAGGTCCACGAAGGAGAACAGCGGGGCGCCAGCGGCCCCGGCGGCCTTCACGGCGACCGGAAGCCGGTATGGGTCACCGGGCAGCAGGTGCACGGTGACCTCGGCGGGCAGCTCCGCCTCGATCGGGCCGAGTCGGGCCGGCAGGTCGGCGGCGCCGTCGGCCAGCACCAGCACCGTCACCTGCCGGCCGCGCACCTGGTCGCCGTGCGCGGCGACCAGGCGCAGCGCGGCCTCCGCGCTGCCCGCGGTCGTGCCCGCGAGTGCGACGGTGGCCCGCCGGGAACGGTGCAGGGCCGCGGGCAGCCAGGTCGTCAACTGGCGGACCAGCAGCTCGCGGAGGAAATCAGTGGTCCGGTCGGTCGGCATCGGTCCGTTCTACCGTACGACCGATCAGGCCGGGACGGAGATCCCCACTCCGCCCTTGGTCTGCCCGCCGTAGCGCTGCCGCTCGGCGTCCAGGTCGAGCCGACCGATCTGCTTGCGGGCGGCCAGCGCGCTGTCGTCGAGCAGGTCGGCGGGGATCAGCCAGACGATCTCGAACTCCAGACCGTCCGGGTCCTTGCCGTAGAGGCTCTTGGTCGTGCCGTGGTCGGAGGTGCCGGCCAGCGCGCCGGCGGCGGCGAGTCGCTCGGCGGTGGCGGCCAGCTCGTCGAGGGTGTCCACCTCCCAGGCGAGGTGGTAGAGGCCGACGGTGGCTCGACCGGCGGTCGACCGCCCGGCGGCGGCGCCGATCTCGAACAGGCCGAGGTCGTGGTCGTTGGTGGAGTCGGGGGCCTGGAGGAAGGTGGCACCCCGGAAGCCGTCCGGGGTCATCGCCACCGGGCGGAAGCCCAGCACGTCGCTGTAGAACGCGACACTGCGGGCGAGGTCACTGACGTAGAGGACCGCGTGGTTGAGCCGGTGGATACCCATGACCCGAGACTAGCGCGGTTTTGTTGAACGTTCAACTATAGGGGATATGATGGCTGTCATGACCCGCTGGCTGGACCCCGACGAGCAACGCACCTGGCGCGCGTACCTCACCGCCTCCCGGGTGCTGATGGACACGCTCGACCGCGAGCTGCAACGCGAGGCGGGCATGCCGCACGCGTACTACGAGATCCTGGTCCAACTCTCCGAGGCCCCCGGCCGCCAACTGCGGATGAGCGAGCTGGCCCAGGCCGCCGGCTCGTCGCGCAGCCGGCTGTCGCACGCCGTGGCCCGGCTGGAGGCCGCCGGCTGGGTGCGCCGCGAGGAGTGCCCCACCGACCGACGAGGGCAGATCGCGGTGCTCACCGACGAGGGTTTCGCCACCCTCGCGGCCGCCGCGCCCGGCCACGTCGAGGGGGTACGACGGCACCTGTTCGACGCGTTGAGCCCCGCCCAGGTCGACCAGCTGCGCCGGATCAGCGAGACGTTGGCCGAGCACCTGACCGGATCCTGACCAATCGACACCGGCGCGGGTCTTGTACTTACCGTCGTCGGATGAGCACGATGGGGCGTGTCTTCCGGCTTCGGCGAACTGACTGATCAGGCGCACCACCTCGTGTCGGCCGGTGATCTGGCCGGCGCGCAGCAGTTGCTCTCCGACGCGCTCACCGACGCCGACCCCCGCCCGGCCAACGCCACCGGCGAGCTGGCCGAGGCGGCCAGCCTCCAGGCGCGGGTGCTGGTGGCTCTCGGTGAGCCGCACTCGGCCCGGGGGTGGGCCGCGTTCGCGTACGCGGCCACCACCCGACTGCACGGCCGCTCCGACCCGCGCACCGTGGCCGCCGCGGCGACCCTGGCCGCGGTGCTGCACCGGGTCGGCAGCCATTCGAGGGCCGCCCGGCTCTACCAGGAAGTCATCATCGAGCTGACCGCACAGGACGGTCCGGAGTCTCTGCGGGTGCTCGCGGCGCACGCCGACCTGGCCACCGTCGAGTATGCCCGCGGGCAGTGCACGGTGGCCCGTGACCGGCTCCAGGATGCCTGGGAGCTGCACCGCGAGGTGTACGGCGACGGGCACCCCAGCGGCATCAAGATGCTGGCGCGGCTCGGGGCGATGCAGCGGGACTGCGGGCAGTTCGCCGAGGCGCACGACAACCTGGCGCTGGCCCGCGAGCTGTGCCGGCAGCACCTGCCCGCCGACGACCCGCTGGCGGCACAGGTGGCGACGCTGGCCCGGGCGGCGGCCAACCCCGACCATGCCTGCGCCGACGACCCGCCCACGGCCCGGGACACCCCGGTGGTGCCGGCAGCTCGTGTCCCTCCGCACCGCGACGACCCGGGCGACTCCGACTACGGCCCGCCCGCGCCTCCCCCGCACCACACCGGGGCGGCGGGCGGCGGATCCGTTCCGAACCCCCGGGTGCCTGCCGACGAACCGGTCGGGCCGGCGGGCACCAGATGGCCACCCGAGCCGACGAGCGAATCCTCGTCGTACACCACCGACACCCCGGTGCCCCCGTCCGTGGTCGGGCTGGCCGGCGGCACGGAGGAGCAGTACGGGGTGTACAGGCTGCGCCGGGCCGACGCGCACCCGCCGTCCGACCCGTACGAGCCGTCCGACCCGTACGCGCCACTTGAGCCGTACACACCGTCCCGGCTGCTGCCGGTGCCCGTGCACCGGGTGCCGTCGGCGCAGCGCAAGCGGCTGGTGCCGGTGCTGGTGGCCGGCGTGGTCGTGGTCCTGCTCGGCGCCGCCGCCGTGATCGCCGGGGTGGCCCAGGTCGACGGCGACGACGAGCCGGCCCCGCCCCCGGCGAGCGGCTCCCCCAGCGCCACCTCACAGGCCAGCACCGCCTCACCGGCCAGCACCGCGCCCGCCTCCACCGGCACCCCGCCGCCGTCGGCTGGCCCCGCGGCACCGCCCGGCAGCCCGCCCGGCGCGGTGACGCTGCACGACAGCCGGGACAGCATCGCGCTGAACTGGACCTACCCCGCCGGCAGCGAGGGCCCGGTGGTCATCGCGGGTGGCCGGACCGGCCAGGACCGCAACGTCTTCGCGACCCTGCCCGCCGGCACCACCAGCTACGTCATCTACGCGCTCAACCGCACCAACGACTGGTGCTTCACGGTCGCCGTCGTCTGGTCCACCGACACCGTCGCCAGCTCAGAGCAGGTCTGCACCCGCCGCCGCTGACCCGCCAGGCACGCCCAGCCGACCACACCCTCGCCGGCCAAGCCCCGCCGACCCCACCCTGCCGACCTCACTCAGCGTGGCTTGCCCACCGACGAGCTCGCCGTGACATTGCGTCACCTCCGGCGCACCCAGCCACAACATCCCACCCCGCCTTTGCTCTGCTTACCTCGATGCACCACCGCGGATGAGCAGCTGAGACGTCGCGGCAGCCGCTTCGACAGGCATCGGCGAGGTATCACGCTACGTAGCTGTCGCGCCCGCGGGTGCAGAGCAAAGGGGTGATCGGGGGGTGGGTGGGGGCAGGCTCGCCGTCACGGACCGTCAATCTGTGGCCCAGGGCCGTCCTCGCCCGGAAACGCCGGCAGCAGCAGACACACTCGCAGCCCGCACTGCTCCGGCGCGTCGGTCAGGCTGATGCTGCCGCCCGCACGTCGCACCAACTCCCGGACGATGGCCAGCCCCAGGCCGGCGCCCCCGTCGTCGCGGGCCCGTCCGTCATCCAGCCGGGTGAACCGATCAAAGACCCGCTCCCGGTCCGCGACCGGGATCCCCGGGCCGTCGTCGGTCACCGTCACCAGGTGGTACGCCCCGGAGCCACGCCCGTCCGTCGACGCCGCCTCGGCGGCGAGCACCACACTGCCGTACGCGTGCCGGACCGCGTTGTCGACCAGGTTGGCCAGCACGCGCCGCAGCTCATCGGCGTTGCCGGTCGTCCAGAGCGGGCCCGGCGGCGGCGTCAACCGAACCGGCGGCGACGGGTAACGGGCGGCGACCTCGGCCAGCAGCGCGCCCAACTCCACCGGGCCGACGCCCCGGGTCGGTGGCGCTTCGTCCAGGCGGGCCAGCAGCAGGAGGTCGTCGACCAGCCGGCTCAGTCGCTCGGTGTCGGTGAGCAGGTTGGTGGTGACGGCCGTCCAGTCCGTCCGGTCGGCGAGACGCTGGGCCACCTCCAGCTCGGTCCGGATGTTGGTCAACGGACTGCGCAGCTCGTGTGCGGCGTCGGAGACGAACGCCCGCTGGCGGATCCGGGCCGATTCCAGCCGGTCCAGCATGCCGTTGAGGGTGACCGCCAACCGGTGGATCTCGTCGGCCGACGCGGGCACCGGCAACCGGCCGGCGCCGGCCCGCCCGGTGATCTCCTCGGCGCCTCGGCGGAGCGCCTCGACCGGGCGCAGGGTCGCCCCCACCACCCGCCACGCCACGGCGGCCAGCACGGCCACCAGCAGGGGAAACGCCACCAGCAGGATGGTCCGGACGACGTGCGCGCTGTGCCGCACGTCGGCCATCGAGCGGGCGACCAGCACGGTGAGCGGGTCGGCCGCGGTGCCGGCGGGAACGGTGACCACCCGGACCGGACCGGCGAGACCGACCCGCTCGGCCGGCACGTCCAGGCGCTGGCGGCGGTCCCGGTCCAGCCGCTCCGGGCGGACCATCGGCACCAGCCGATCGGCATCGATCGAGGCGGCCCTGATCCGCCCCTGCGCGTCGACGACCTGGACGCGCACCTGGCCACCGGCCACCGGCAGCGGGTCGGGCAGCGCGTCCTCGGCGGCGAGCAGGGCGACCGCGTCGGCGGTCCGGAACGCCTCGGTGTCGACCGTCCGCTGGAGCACGAAGCCGAGCGCGCCGAGCAGCACCACCCCGCCCAGGGCGAGCCCGATGGTGAGGCCGAACACTCCGAGCGCCATGAGCCGCCCCCGCAGCCCGAGCACCGGCATCCAGCCGAGCCACCCCCGGCGGGCACCCACCGGGGCGTCGCTGGTCACGTCGCCAGCCGGTAACCGGCGCCCCGGACCGTCTCCAGCCGGTCGCGGCCGAGCTTGCGGCGCAGGTAACCGACATACACCTCGACGGCGTTCGGCGCGGTCTCCACGCTCGCGTCCCAGACGTGGTCCAGCAGCTCGGTCTTGGAGACGACCTGGCCGGGCCGGCGCATCAGGTAGTCCAGCAGCGCGAACTCCCGCGCGGTCAGGGTCACCTCGTCGTCGGCCCGGGTCACCCGTCGGCGGGCCGGGTCCAGTCGCAGGTCACCGACCGCCAGCACCGCCGGGCGTTCCGGCGCGCCCCGGCGCAGCAGCGCCCGCAACCGCGCCAGCAGCACCACGTACGAGAAGGGTTTGGTCAGGTAGTCGTCGGCCCCGCAGTCCAGGCCGTCAGCCTGGTCGTACTCGCCGTCCTTGGCGGAGAGCATCAGCACCGGCAACCAGTGCTGCTCGGCCCGCAGCCGCCGGACCAGCTCGTAGCCGGAGAGGCCGGGCAGCATCACGTCGAGGATCATCGCGTCGTACCCGCCGTGCCGGGCCGCGTCCAGGCCGGCCGGACCGGTCCCCGCCACATCCACCGCGAACCCCTCCGCCTGGAGGCCGCGCTGCAGGGCGGCCGCCAACCGGGCTTCGTCCTCCACTACCAGTAAGCGCACGGTCCAAGGGTGCCACCCGGGTCAAACGTGCTGGTCCGCCGTCCTCAGCACACTCACAGCGCACAGGGAGGAGGATGTGCGGAGGAGGTGTCACCATGTCCGTTCTGAGAAGCCGTCCCGTCCTTCGTTGGCTGGTCCCGGCCACGGCTGCCGTCGCCGTCATCGGCGGGGGCGCGGCGATCGGCACGTTCGCCGCCGAGGCGGAGCCGAGCCTGCCACCGCGTACCGCGGCCCAGCTTCTGGTCGATCTGCAGACCTCCCGGCTGGAGGGGTTGTCCGGGACCGTCGTGCAGCGCGCCGATCTCGGCCTGCCACCACTCGTCGGGCTGGTCTCCGGCAATGAGCTGACCACCATGCTGACTGGCACGCACACCCTGCGGGTCTGGTATTCCGGCCCGGATCAGCAGCGGGTCGCGCTGCTGGACACCCTGGGCGAGCAGGACGTGATCCGCAACGGCCGGGACGTCTGGACCTGGCAGAGTCGCAGCAACACCGCCAAGCACCTCACGCTGGGCGGCGACGCCGGAAAGCCGGTCCCCGACGCGGCGGCGACCATGCCGGCCACCCCGCAGCAGGCCGCCGACCTGGCGTTGGGCGCGATCGACCCGAGCACCGAGGTCAGCGTCGGCCGGTCGGCCACGGTCGCCGGCCAGGACGCCTACGAGTTGGTGCTCCAGCCGCGCGACAAGGACTCACTGGTGCACCAGTTGCGGATCGCCATCGACGCCAAGCAGCACGTCCCGCTGCGCTTCGAGGTGCTCGCGAAGGGCAGCGACCGGCCGGCGTTCGAGATGGCCTTCACCCAGGTCGACTACCGCCGCCCGGACGCCGACCAGTTCACCTTCAACCCGCCGCCCGGTGTGACCGTCACCGAGGAGAAGGCAGAGCGGTCGGCCGCCGGCCCGGGTGCCGGCAAGCCTGGCCACGCCGCACCCTCGGGTGAGCCGCAGGTGCGTACGGTGGGCTCCGGCTGGACGACCGTGCTGGTCGGCCGCCTCGACGGGCTCGAAGGCGGCCCGAAGACCTCCGCGAAGCCGGCTACGCCACCGGCCGGCTCGCCGGACGTGGACATGTCGAAGCTGCTCGGTGGGCTGCCGGCGGTCAGCGGTGACTGGGGCAGCGGTCGGCTCTTCAGCAGCAAGCTGTTCAGCGTGCTGCTCACCGATGACGGGCGGGTGCTCGCCGGAGCCGTCACCCCGGAGCGGCTGTACCAGGCCGCGCGCGGCTGATCCACACGGTGTTCGCGCCGGGTCGACCTGACGGTCGGCCCGGCGCTTCGCTGCGGTGGACGCCCGGTCAGTGGGCGGAGGTCACACCGAGTGCGGTGAGGTAGGCGTCGGCGAGGACCGCGTGGCCGGGCAGGTGGGGATGGACCCGGTCGTCGGCCCAGCGCGTCGCCGGGCTCACCGCCAGCACCCGGTCGAACGCCGCCTGGTTGGCCACGTGCACCGCGTCGAACTCGGTGGCCAGCCCCGCCACGACCGCCGCGTACCGGTCCGTGTCGGCGCGTTGCGGGACGCTCCGGTCCGCCTCGATGAAGAACGGGTCACCGAGGATCAGTCGGCAGCCGGTGGCGGCGACCGCCCGACGGATCAGGTCACGCAGGGTGCGCTCGTATTCCTCGATGCCGACTGCCTCATCCGGCCGGTCGCCGTAGTGCCGCCAGATGTCGTTGATGCCGATCAGCACCGCGAGCCAGTCGGGGCGCTCGCCGATGGCGTCGTCGTCCCACCGGGCGGCCAGGTCCCGCACCGTGTCGCCGCCCACACCCCGGTTGACCCACTCCAACTCCAACTCGGGGTGCCGTGCGTCGACCAGGGCGCGCACGAGGCTCACGTATCCGCTGCCGTAGGGCGCGGCGACGTCGCGTCGACCACAATCGGTGATGCTGTCCCCTATGAAGACCACCCGTTGCCCGGTCCGCAGGATCATCCGCCACCTCGCGATCACCGGCGCGCCGACCCGTCCGGCTTGGTGAGAGCCGACGCGACGCGCTATCTTCAACAGTTCGAGGACACAAAAAAGAACGGCTAAAAGCCGTTCCTGCAAAGGATTCTAATCTTTAGGGAGACGGCTTGTCAAGGCACTCCGGCGGTTCCGGCGAATTGCCGCTCGACGACGAGATCGGTCGCGAGCAGGAGTACGTCTCGATGCTCTACGACCGGCTGGACGGGCTGCGTGAGCAGGCCGCCCACCGGCTCACCGCCGAGCTGCGCAACACCGGCGGCACACTCCAGGACCGCTCGCAGCGCGACAGCTCGGTAGCGATGTACGCCGATCAGGTCGAGCAGTTCTCCGCCGTGGAGAATGGGCTCTGCTTTGGCCGCCTCGACGGTGACGACGACTCCCGCCACTACATCGGCCGGATCGGCATCTTCGACACCAGCGGTGACTACGACCCGCTGCTGATGGACTGGCGGGCTCCGGCAGCGCGCCCGTTCTACCTCGCCACCGCCGCCAACCCGCAGGGCGTACGCCGGCGCCGGCACCTGCGCACCCGGCAGCGGAAGGTCACGGGCCTGAACGACGAGGTGCTCGACATCGACACCGCCGCCCCCGGCGGCCACGAGGAGCTGACCGGCGAGGCGTCCCTGCTCGCCGCGCTCAACGCGGGCCGGACCGGCCGGATGCGCGACATCGTCGAGACCATCCAGGCCGAACAGGACCAGATCATCCGCGCGGAGCTGCCGGGCGTCATGGTGGTCCAGGGCGGCCCCGGCACCGGCAAGACCGCTGTCGCGTTGCACCGGGCGGCGTACCTGCTCTACACCCACCGACGCGAACTCTCCAGCCGGGGCGTGCTGCTGGTCGGCCCGAACGCGACCTTCCTGCGCTACATCTCCCAGGTGCTGCCGACGCTGGCGGAGACCGGCGTGCTGCTGCGTACCCAGGCTGATCTCTTCCCGGGCGTTAGCGCCCAACGGACCGAACCGGCCGAGACCGCGGCGCTGAAGGGCCGGGCGGTGCTCGCCGAGGTCCTGGCGCTGGCCGTGCGGGACCGGCAGTGGGTGCCGGACGAGCCGCTGGAGATCGAGGTCGAGCGGGAGACCCTGACTCTCGACCCGGAGATCGTGCGGGCCGCCCGGGACCGGGTACGCCGCGTCGACCGCCCGCACAACCTGGCCCGCGCGCTGTTCGACGTGGAGATCGTGCACGCCATCGCCGACCAGGTGGCCGAGCGGATCGGCGCCGACCCGCTGGGCGGGGACAACCTGCTCGACGAGGCGGACCGGGCCGAGATCCGCCGCGAGCTGCGCGAGGAGACGGAGATCCAGGCCGCCCTGGACCGGCTGTGGCCGGTGCTCACCCCGCAGCGGCTGCTCGCCGACCTGTACGCCGACCCGGAGCGCATCGCCGCCGCCACGCCGATGCTGACCGAGGACGAGCGGGCGCTGCTGCGGCGGGAGCCGGGTGGGTGGACGCCGGCCGACGTGCCGCTGCTCGACGAGGCCGCCGAGCTGCTCGGCGAGGACGAGCGCGCCGCCGCCGCCCGGCGGGACCGCATCCGGATGATGGAACGGGAGTACGCCGAGGGCGTGCTGGAGATCGCCCGGGGTTCGCGCTCGATCGACGTCGAGGACGAGGCCGAGGGCGGTGAGATCCTCGGCGTCACCGACCTGATCGACGCGGACCGGCTGCTGGAGCGGCAGGAGGAGGCCGACCGCCTCACCACCGCGCAGCGGGCCGCCGCCGACCGGACGTGGGCGTTCGGCCACGTCATCGTGGACGAGGCACAGGAGCTCTCGCCGATGGCGTGGCGGCTGCTGATGCGCCGCTGCCCGAGCCGGTCGATGACGATCGTCGGGGACGTCGCACAGACCGGCGCGCTCAGCGGCACGCCCTCCTGGGCGGACGCCCTGGCCCCGTACGTCGCCCAGCGGTGGCGGCTGACCGAGCTGACGGTCAGCTACCGCACCCCGGCCGAGATCATGGCGGTCGCCGCCGAGGTGCTGGCGGAGATCGACCCGGCGCTGCGTCCGCCGCGCTCGGTGCGGGAGAGCGGCGTACCTCCGTGGGACCGCGCGGTGCCCGACGAGCGGTTGGCGGCGGAGCTGGTCGCCGAAGCCGCCCGCGAGGCGGCCCGGTTGACCGAGGGTCGGCTCGGCGTGCTGGTGCCGGTCGGCCGGGTGGGTGAGTTGGGTGCGGCAGTGACCGCGGCCCTGCCGGAGGCCGCCGTGGGCGAGCACCCCGAGCTGGAGAGCCGGGTCGTGGTGCTGACCGTGGCGCAGGCCAAGGGGTTGGAGTTCGACTCGGTGCTGGTCGTCGACCCGGACCGGATGGTGGCCGAGTCGCCGCGTGGGCGCAGCGACCTGTACGTCGCGCTCACCCGAGCCACCCAACGCCTGGGCATCCTGCGCCCCACAAGCTGATCCCCCACGGCCTCCCGGCCAACCCCTGCGTCGATCATGAGGTTGGCGTGGACTGTCATCTCCGACAGCCACGCCAACCTCATGATCACGGCGGGGTTCCGCTCTAGTCGCCTGCGTGATCCTGGGTGGACTTGGCGGGTCCGGTCGCGGACGTGGACTGGTCGCTGGTGCTCCCGCCCATCGGGGTGCTCAGGCCGCCGGTGGTGGCGTCGCCGGTCGTGGTCGGTGCGACCTTGCCCGGGTGTCGCTCCGGCTGCCGGGCCACCCTGCGTACGCTCGCCGGACCGGCGGTGCCACCGGTGGTGGTCACCGCGCCCTGCCCGCCGACCGGGCCGCCGTCGCGCAGCACCTGCGGATCGATCCGTTCGTGCGCCGGGTCGAGCGGGTCGTCGCGCTGAATCTCGCTCAGCACATCGGTGCGGGGCACCGTCACCTCTTCGACGGCTCCCTTGCCGTACACGCCTCCGGCGATCCGATCCTCGGCCTGGCGGGCGGCGTCCTGCCGCATGTCGTCCTCACGCACGATCATCACCTCGCAGAAGCTGTGGAACTGACTGCGTGCCCGGCCACCCGCCGACCAAACCCGGCGTGACCGGGAGGTCGTCCACGGCGGTTCACCGTCGCGCCGCCCACTGGCCGCCTGCCCGCAGTCCGAGATGTCCATGCTGTCCGGCGACCGGTGGGAGATGCCCGCCGGCAGAGGGGATGACAGCGTGCGCACAGTACGCCGTACCGCCGTCGCGGCTCTGGTGGCCGCGACGGTGACGACCGGGTTCGCGGTTCCCGCCCAGGCGAAACCGCGACCGGACCGGACATTCGACGTGCAGGCCCACCGGGGCGGCCTCGGGCTGCGGGTGGAGAACACCCTCGCCTCCTTCGGCAACGCCCTCCAGCTCGGGGTGACCACCCTCGAACTGGACGTGCAGATCACCGAGGACGGTCAGGCCGTCGTCACCCACGACCGGAAGATCAGTGGCGCCAAGTGCGTCGACACCGCCCCGGTG
>NZ_JAGPYA010000006.1:0-172672 GCF_018070245.1 Micromonospora sp. M61
CGGCGGTCATCGTCATCACCAGGATGGTCAGGGTCAGCCAGTCCGGGATGCCGGTGCCGGTGGGGATGATCGGGAACTGGTCGCACTTGTTCTGGAACAGCTGCCCGGAGCGGGCCAGGGCCACGAAGGCCGAGGCCTGGAGCACACCGAGGCCGAGGGTCAGGTAGCGCGTGTACTGCGTGATCTTCGCCTGACCGGCCTGGCCCTCCTTGCGGAGCTGCTCCAGACGCGGGATCACGACGGTCAGCAGCTGCAGGATGATCGACGCGGTGATGTAGGGCATGATGCCCAGCGCGAAGACCGAGAGCTGTAGCAGCGCTCCGCCGGAGAAGAGGTTGAGCAGGTTCACCACCCCGGTGGTGTCCCCCTGGATGGTGTCGAGGCACTTCTGCACGTTGCCGTACGAGACGCCCGGGCTGGGGAGCGTCGCGCCCAGCCGGTAGACCGCAATGATGCCTACTGTGAACAGCAGCTTCTTGCGCAGGTCAGGCGTACGGAACGCACTGAGAAAGGCGGACAGCAACTTCTTCCTCCTGCGCGAGGCGGGCCGCCGGTGATCCCTGGCGGGTCGGGGTGGATCACGGGCGAGCGCCCGCAATCCATGGCTGGGATGGGACTCTAACAGCCCCACCCCGGTCCGGGCAGATGCGCCCGACTACATAAATCGATTCCGATATTACCGGGCGCTCAGGCCCCAGGCAGACCATGGCGCCCGCCAGTTGCTCACAACTGGACGGGCGCCATGGGTTGTACGCCTTACAGCTCGGTGACGGAGCCACCGGCAGCAGCGATCTTCTCCTTGGCCGACGCACTGAACGCGTGCGCAGACACCTGGAGCGCCACACCGCCGAGATCCCCGGTGCCGAGGACCTTGACCGGGTGACCCTTGCGGACCGCGCCGGACTCGACGAGCTCCAGCGGGCCGACCTGACCACCATTCGGGAACAGCTCAGCGAGCCGGTCCAGGTTGACCACCTGGAAGACGACCTTGAACTTGTTCTTGAAGCCCTTCATCTTCGGAAGGCGCATGTGGATGGGCATCTGCCCACCCTCGAACGCCGCCGAGATGTTCTTACGGGCCTTGGAACCCTTGGTACCGCGACCAGCGGTCTTGCCCTTGGAACCCTCACCGCGACCCACACGGGTCTTCGCGGTCTTGGAACCGGGCGCCGGGCGCAGGTGGTGAACCTTGATCGTCATTACTCGACCTCCTCGACCTTCACGAGGTGGCTCACAGTGAAGATCATGCCGCGGATCTCGGGCCGGTCCTCCTTGACCACCACGTCGTTGATCCGCTTGAGACCGAGCGAACGCAGCGACTCACGCTGGTTGTGCTTGGTCCCGATACCGGACCGGAGCTGGGTGACCTTCAGACGTGCCATCAGCGCGCCACCCCCGCACGCGACGCCAGCATGGCTGCCGGCGCGACGTCCTCCACCGGCAGACCACGACGCGCCGCGACCTGCTCGGGGGACTCAAGCCCCTTCAGGGCCGCCACGGTGGCGTGCACGATGTTGATCGGGTTCGACGAGCCGAGGCTCTTCGAGAGCACGTCGTGGATCCCGGCGCACTCCAGCACGGCGCGCACCGGACCACCGGCGATGACACCCGTACCGGCCGAGGCCGGCTTGAGCAGCACGACGCCAGCGGCGTCCTCACCCGTGATCGGGTGCGGGATCGACTGGCCGATCCGCGGAACCTTGAAGAAGTGCTTCTTGGCCTCCTCGACACCCTTGGCGATGGCCGCGGGCACCTCCTTGGCCTTTCCGTAGCCCACGCCGACCGTGCCGTCGCCGTCGCCCACGATCACCAGGGCGGTGAAGCTGAAGCGACGACCACCCTTCACGACCTTGGCGACGCGGTTGATCGCGACGACCCGCTCAAGGTGCGGGGTCTTCTCGACGGGCGCGTTTCCGCGGCCGCCCTCACGGCGGTTGTCGCGGCGACCACCCTCGTTGCCACCGGACCCGCCGCCACGGCGCTGTTGACCTGGCATCAGCAGCCTTCCTTATCTCTCGTGACGGGGTTGTTAGAACTCGAGCCCGGCTTCGCGGGCGGCGTCGGCAAGCGCGGCGACTCGCCCCGCGTACCGGTTGCCACCGCGGTCGAAGACGACCTTGGAGACGCCGGCGGCCTTGGCCCGCTCGGCGAGCAGCGCGCCCACCTTGCCGGCCAGGGCGCTCTTGTCGCCCTCCGTACCACGCAGCGAGGCGTCCAGGCTCGACGCCGACGCCAGGGTGTGACCCTTGGTGTCGTCGACAACCTGGGCGACCATGTGCCGCAGCGAGCGGGTGACGACCAGGCGCGGACGCTCGGCCGTACCACTGACGTTCTTGCGGACGCGGAAGTGCCGACGCGCACGCCCGACGGCGCGCTTGGCGGCAACGCCGCGGCGGCGCTTGAGCAGCGTGGCGCTCACTTCTTACCTGCCTTTCCAGCCTTGCGGCGGATGACCTCGCCCTGGTACTTCACGCCCTTGCCCTTGTAGGGCTCCGGCGGGCGGATCTTCCGGATGTTGGCGGCGACCTCACCGACCTGCTGCTTGTCGATGCCAGCCACGTGGAACAGGGTCGGCCGCTCCACCGTGAAGGTGATGCCCGCCGGGGCGGGGACGACCACCGGGTGCGAGAACCCGAGCGCGAACTCGAGGTCCGAACCCTTGGCGGTGACCCGGTAACCGGTGCCGGCGATCTCCAGGCTCTTGCGGTAGCCCTCGGTGACACCGACGATCATGTTGGCGACCAGCGTACGGCTCAGGCCGTGGAGTTCCTTGGCCTTGCGCTCGTCGTTCGGCCGGTTGACGCTCAGCTGCCCATCCTCGGCCCGCTCGACCGTGATCGGCTCGGCGAGGGTGTGCTCAAGCTGGCCCTTGGGGCCCTTGACCTTGACGGTCTGCCCGTCGATCGTGATGTCGACGCCGGCTGGCACCGGGATCGACTTACGTCCAATTCGCGACATTTCTACCAGTCTCCCGTTACCAGACGAAGGCGAGGACTTCCCCGCCAACACTCCGCTTGCGGGCCTGCCGGTCGGTCAGCAGCCCCTGGGACGTCGAAATGATCGCCACGCCCAGCCCACCGAGCACCCGCGGGAGCCCGTCCGACTTGGCGTACACCCGGAGACCGGGCTTGGACACGCGCTTGATGCCGGCCAGGCTCCGCTCGCGGCTCTGGCCGTACTTCAGCTCGACGACCAGTCGCTTGCCGACGGCGCCCTCTTCGGGCTCCTCGACCGACCAGGCAGCGATGTAACCCTCGGCCTTCAAGACCTCGGCGATGTTCGCCTTGATCTTGGAGTAGGGCATCTTCACCTGATCGTGGTACGCCTGGTTGGCGTTACGCAGACGCGTGAGCATGTCTGCGATCGGGTCGGTCATCGTCATGGATTTCGTCAGCCTTTCTCGCCGGGGTTCCCCGGGCATCAGCCCCGGGCCTACGGCGAAGAGCAATACCTAATCGGTGCAGGAGTTCCCGGCCGACGGCCGGGACGCGGTCGCCCTTACCAGGAAGCCTTGGACACGCCCGGCAGCTCACCGCGGTGAGCCATCTCCCGGATGCAGACCCGGCAGAGCCCGAACTTGCGGTAGACCGCCTTCGGACGCCCGCACCGCTGGCAGCGGGTGTACGCGCGAACCGAGAACTTCGGCTTCGCGGCCGCCTTGATGATCAGCGCCTTCTTGGCCATCTCAGTTCTCCTTGAACGGGAAGCCCAGGAGCTTGAGCAGCGCCCGGCCCTCGTCGTCGGTCGTGGCGGTCGTGACCACCGTGATGTCCATGCCCCGCTGGCGATCGATCCGGTCCTGGTCGATCTCGTGGAACACCGACTGCTCGGTCAGACCGAACGTGTAGTTGCCGTGCCCGTCCAGCTTGCGCCCGTCCAGGCCGCGGAAGTCGCGGATACGCGGCAGCGCGATGGAGAGCAGCCGGTCCAGGAACTCCCACATCCGGTCGCCACGAAGGGTGACCTTCGCGCCGATCGGCATGCCCTCGCGGAGCTTGAACTGCGCGATGGACTTGGTCGCCCGCCGCACCTGCGGCTTCTGGCCGGTGATCGTGGCGAGGTCACGGACCGCGCCGTCGATCAGCTTGGCGTCGCGAGCAGCCTCGCCGACACCCATGTTGACGACGACCTTGACCAGCCGCGGCACCTGCATGGGGTTGCCGTAACTGTGCTGCTCACGCAGCTGGGCCACGATCTCGTTGCGGTACCGCTCCTTGAGGCGCGGCAGGGTCTTTTCGGTAGCCGTGGTCATCACAGGTCCTTACCGGTGCTACGCGCGATGCGGACCTTCTGGCCGTTGTCGTCGAACCGGTAACCGACGCGGGTCGGCTTGCCGTCGGAGTCCAGGACCTGCACGTTCGAGACGTGGATCGGGGCCTCCTGAGTGACGATGCCGCCGGTCTTGGCGCCACGCTGGGTGGTGCTGATACGGGTGTGCTTCTTGACCCGGTTCACGCCCTCGACCAGGACCTTGTCCTGCCGCGGGTAGGCCGCGATGACCTTGCCCTTGGCACCCTTGTCCTTGCCGGCGATGATGACGACCGTGTCGCCCTTCTTGACCTTCACGGTCACAACACCTCCGGCGCGAGGGAGATAATCTTCATGAACCGCTTGTCCCGCAGCTCCCGGCCCACCGGGCCGAAGATGCGGGTACCACGCGGGTCCCCGCCGTCCTTGATGATGACGGCGGCGTTCTCGTCGAAGCGGATGTACGAGCCGTCCGGCCGACGCCTCTCCTTGGCGGTGCGAACGACGACTGCCTTGACGACATCGCCCTTCTTCACACCGGCACCCGGGATCGCGTCCTTGACCGTGGCCACAATGACGTCGCCGATGCTCGCGTAGCGCCGACCCGAGCCACCGAGAACCCGGATGCACAGGATCTCCCGAGCACCCGTGTTGTCGGCGACGCGCAGTCGCGACTCCTGCTGAATCACGTCTATCTCCTATGTCTGCCGGTTCTCCGGCCGCCGTAGCGGCCGGCCGGAGCCTGGCGGAACCTACGCCCGACGCAACGCCGGGCTCGAGCCTTCGCTACTTGGCCTTTTCCAGGATCTCCACGATCCGCCAACGCTTGGTGGCGCTCAGCGGCCGGGTCTCCATGATGAGAACCCGGTCGCCGGTGCCAGCGGCGTTCTGCTCGTCGTGCACCTTCAGCTTGGCCGTACGGCGCATGATCTTGCCGTACAGCGCGTGCCGAACCCGGTCCTCGACCTCGACCACGACGGTCTTGTCCATCTTGTCGCTGATCACCAGGCCCTCGCGGACCTTGCGGCGCGACCGCGCGGCGGCGGTGGCGGTCTCTTCGGTCATGATGCAGTCACCTCAGTCGGCGCGGCCGAGAGCCCCAGCTCACGCTCACGCATGATCGTGTAGATCCGGGCAATCTCCCGACGGATGACCTGCAGCCGCCGGTTGTTGTCCAGCTGCCCGGTTGCGGCCTGCACGCGGAGGTTGAACAGCTCCGCCTTGGCCTCCCGCAGCTTCGTGACCAGCTCCTCTTCGGAGAGCTCACGCAGCTCGGTCGCCTTAACGCCCGCTGCCATCAGGATTCACCCACTTCGCGCGTAACAATGCGGCACTTCATCGGGAGCTTGTGGATCGCGCGACGCATGGCCTCTCGCGCGATCTGCTCGTTGGGGAAGGACATCTCGAAGAGAACCCGCCCCGGCTTGACGTTGGCGACCCACCACTCGGGCGAACCCTTACCGGAACCCATCCGGGTCTCGGCAGGCTTCTTGGTGAGGGCCTGGTCCGGGAAGATCGTGATCCAGACCTTGCCACCACGCTTGATGTGGCGAGTCATCGCGATACGTGCCGACTCGATCTGCCGGTTCGTCACGTACGCCGGCTCGAGAGCCTGGATCCCGAACTCGCCGAAGACCACCCGGTTACCACCCTTGGACGCGCCACTGCGGTCCGGGTGGTGCGGCTTGCGGAAGCCCTTCGGGGGCTTGCGCGGCATCAGCATCTGTCAGCCCTCCTGCTGCGTTTCTGCCGGCTGAGTCGCGGCCGGAGCGGTAGCCGTTGCGGCGACAGCTGCGCTGTCGACCGGCTCGCCACTCGGCGTCTCGGCCTGCTGCGCGATGGTGGTCGCAGCAGCCCGGCCGGCCTCGGTGCCACCAGCCGTGGTGCCGGACGAACCCGACCGACCACGGCGCGGACGCTCGGGACGGTCGCCACGCTCACCACGACGCGGGCGGGACGGACCGGCCTCGGCCGGAGCCTCCCGGCCCGGAACGGCGTCGCCCTTGTAGATCCAGACCTTGACACCGATCCGGCCGAACGTCGTACGGGCCTCGAAGAAGCCGTACTCGATGTTGGCCCGCAGCGTGTGCAGCGGAACCCGGCCCTCACGGTAGAACTCGGTCCGGCTCATCTCGGCGCCGCCCAGGCGACCCGAGACCTGAACCCGAATGCCCTTGCAGACCGGGTTCTTCATCGCCGACTGCATGGCCTTGCGCATCGCCCGACGGAAGCTGACCCGGCTGGACAGCTGCTCGGCCACGCCCTGCGCAACCAGCTGGGCGTCCGACTCGGGGTTCTTCACCTCGATGATGTTCAGCTGAACCTGCTTGCCGGTGAGCTTCTCCAGCTCGCCGCGGATCCGGTCGGCCTCCGCACCCTTACGGCCGATGACAATGCCCGGCCGGGCGGTGTGGATGTCGACGCGAACCCGGTCGCGGGTGCGCTCGATGTCGACCTTGGAAATCCCGGCACGCTCGAGGCCCTTGGACATCATGCGGCGGATCTTGACATCCTCGCCGATGTAGTCCTTGTAGAGCTTGTCCGCGAACCAGCGGGACTTCCAGTCGGTCGAGATGCCGAGCCGGAACCCAGTGGGGTGAACCTTCTGACCCATTACTCGGCGTCCTCCGTCTTGCTCTGCGCTTCGGCCGGTGCGGCCTCCGTGGCCGGGGCGGCCTTCTTCGCCGCGGCCTTCCTCGGCGCTGCCGGCGCGACCGCTTCGACCGCCACAGTGATGTGGCAGGTGCGCTTGCGGATTCGGTACGCCCGACCCTGCGCCCGCGGCTGGAACCGCTTCATCGTCGGGCCCTCGTCAACGAAGGCCTCGCTGACGAGCAGCGCGTCAGGGTCCAGCCGCTCGTTGTTCTCCGCGTTGGCGATCGCGCTAGCGAGCACCTTGTACACCTGCTCGCTCGCAGCCTGCGGCGCGAACTGCAGCACCGTTAGCGCCTCCTTCGCGGGCAGGCCGCGGACGAGGTTGACCACCCGGCGCGCCTTCATCGGCGAGATGCGCACGTGCCGCGCAACCGCCCGCGCGCCCGGAAGCACCGGAGCGTCGCCCTTTCCTGGCATCGCTGTAACCCCTTGTTCCCTCTATCCGTATGCCCGCGGCGTCAGCGCCGACGGCTCTTCCGGTCGTCCTTCTCGTGACCCTTGAACGTGCGGGTCAGCGCGAACTCGCCGAGCTTGTGCCCGACCATCGCCTCGGTCACGAACACCGGGACGTGCTTACGTCCGTCGTGCACGGCGATCGTGTGCCCCAGCATCTCGGGGATGATCGTCGAGCGCCGCGACCAGGTCTTGATCACGTTCTTGGAACCCTTGTCGTTCTGTACTTCCACCTTCTTGAGCAGGTGGTCGTCGACGAACGGGCCCTTCTTCAGGCTGCGAGGCATGTCTTATCTCCCTCAGCCGCGCTTACGCGTGGCGTAGCGGCGGCGGACGATCAGCCGGTCACTCGGCTGGCCCTTACGGCGGGTGCGGCCCTCGGGCTTACCCTGCGGGTTGACCGGGTGGCGACCACCGGAGGTCTTACCCTCACCACCACCGTGCGGGTGGTCGACCGGGTTCATGGCGACACCACGGACGGTCGGGCGCTTGCCCTTCCACCGCATCCGGCCGGCCTTGCCCCAGTTGATGTTCGACTGGTCGGCGTTGCCGATCTCGCCGACGCTCGCGCGGCAGCGCACGTCCACCCGCCGGATCTCGCCGGACGGCATACGCAGGGTCGCGTACGCGCCCTCGCGGCCGAGCAGCTGGATGCCGACGCCGGCGGAACGAGCCAGCTTGGCCCCGCCACCCGGACGCAGCTCCACGTTGTGGATCGTGGTGCCGACCGGGATGTTGCGCAGCGGCAGGTTGTTGCCGGGCTTGATGTCGGCGCCCGGACCGGACTCGACGCGGTCGCCCTGCTTCATGTCCTTCGGCGCGATGATGTACCGCTTCTCGCCGTCGGCGTAGTGCAGCAGCGCAATGCGCGCCGTGCGGTTCGGGTCGTACTCGATGTGAGCGACCTTCGCCGGCACGCCGTCCTTGTCGACCCGCTTGAAGTCGATCAGACGGTACTGACGCTTGTGACCGCCGCCGTGGTGCCGCGTGGTGATCCGGCCGTGGGCGTTACGCCCGCCCTTCTTCGGCAACGGAGCCAGCAGCGACTTCTCCGGCGTGGACCGGGTGATCTCGGCGAAGTCAGCGACGCTGGAGCCACGTCGGCCCGGCGTCGTCGGCTTGTACTTACGGATAGCCATTGTCTACACCCCTCAGCTGACCGGGCCGCCGAAGGCCTCGATGCGGTCACCGTCAGCCAGCTTCACGATCGCCCGCTTGGTCGCCTTGCGCTGACCGAAGCCGGTCTTGGTGCGCTTGCGCTTACCCTGGCGGTTGAGCGTGTTGACCGTCAGGACGCGGACGTTGAAGATCTGCTGGATAGCGATCTTGATCTCGGTCTTGTTCGCGTCCGGGTGCACCAGGAAGGTGTACCAGTTCCGGTTCAGCTCGCTGTAGCTCTTCTCCGAGACGACCGGCGCGACGATGATGTCGCGCGGGTCGGCGATGGTGCTCACTTGCCACCCTCCTCGGTGGTCTCGGCGGGCACGCCCAGGAACTCGTCCAGGGCGTCCTTGGTGAAGACCACGTCGTCGGCCACCAGCACGTCGTACGTGTTCAGCTGGCCGGACTCGATCAGGTGCACCCGCGGCTCGTTGCGCAGCGACACCCAGTTCAGTTCGTCGGTGCTGCTCAGCACGACCAGGACCCGACGGGCCTCGGTGAGCTTGGTCAGCGTGGCCAGGGCCGCCTTGGTCGACGGCTTCTCGCCCGAGACGAACGCCTCGACGACGTGCACCTGCCCGGCGCGTGCCCGGTCGGAGAGGGCACCCCGCAGAGCGGCGGCCTTCATCTTCTTCGGGGTCCGCTGGCTGTAGTCGCGCGGCACGGGACCGTGCACGACGCCACCGCCGGCGAACTGCGGCGCGCGGATCGAGCCCTGGCGGGCGCGACCGGTGCCCTTCTGCTTGTACGGCTTCTTGCCGCCACCGGCGACCTCGCCGCGGGTCTTGGTCTTGTGCGTGCCCTGTCGGGCCGCCGCGAGCTGGGCCACCACGACCTGGTGCATCAGCGCGACGTTGGCCTGCACGTCGAAGATGTCCGCCGGCAACTCGACCGAGCTGCTGGTGGTGCCTTCGACGGTGCGCACGTCAACGGTGGTCACTTGGCCGCACCGCCCTTCTTCACCTTGCTCTTGGCCGCGGTCCGGACCAGAACCAGCGCGCCCTTGGGACCAGGAATGGCACCCCGGACGAGCAGCAGGTTGTTCTCGGTGTCGACCGCCTGGACGGTGAGGTTCTGCACGGTGTACCGCACGCCACCCATCCGGCCGGCCATCCGGGTGCCCTTGAAGACACGACCCGGAGTGGCGCAGGCGCCGATGGAGCCGGGCGAGCGGTGCTTGCGCTCGACACCGTGACCGGCACCCAGACCGTGGAAGCCGTGCCGCTTCATCGGGCCGGCGTAGCCCTTGCCCTTGGTCTTGCCGGTGACGTCGATGGTGACGCCGGCCGGGAACTCCTCGACCGTGACTTCCTGGCCGAGCGAGTATTCCCCAGCGTCCGTGGTGCGCAGCTCGACGATGTGCCGGCGCGGCGCCACGTCCGCCTTGGCGTAGTGGCCGCTGATCGGCTTCTTGACCTTGCGCGGGTCGATGATGCCGTACGCCAGCTGGACCGCTGAGTAACCGTCCTTCTCGGCGCTACGAACCTGGCTGATGACGCACGGGCCGGCCTCGACCACGGTCACGGGAACAACACGGTTGTTGTCCCAGACCTGGGTCATGCCGAGCTTGGCGCCCAGGATCCCCTTGACTTGCCTGTCCATTTGTCCGGTCCCTACAGCTTGATCTCGATGTCGACGCCAGCCGGCAGGTCGAGGCGCATGAGCGAGTCGACCGTCTTCGGGGTCGGGTCGATGATGTCGATCAGCCGCTTGTGCGTGCGCATCTCGAAGTGCTCGCGCGAGTCCTTGTACTTGTGCGGCGAGCGGATAACGCAGAAACGGTTGATCTCCGTGGGCAGCGGCACCGGGCCCGCGACCTGCGCCCCGGTGCGCGTCACCGTCTCGACGATCTTCCGAGCCGAGGAGTCGACGACCTCGTGGTCATAGGCCTTGAGCCGGATGCGGATCTTCTGTCCCGCCATGGTGGCTTCTGTTCCTTCTCTCGATGCCGCTGTGTTGCGGGCGCCTGTACCGGCTGGTACAGGCCCACTTCGCCGACCCCCGCGGTCGGGCGTGTCGCGCCCTCGGATCGGGCTCCGCCCCGTGGTTCCGGAGCGGTGCTGACCGCGCGGTGGGTCAAGGCGCCGATCGCATTACCGCGACCTGAACGCCGTGCGAGGGTGGTTGGCGACTGGGCCGCCAACCACCCCACGCTCGACTGCCTCGCCACCCGGAGGTTCAGCGAAAGCCGAACACAGGCGACGAACTGTCGTTACGCAACCTGACTAGTATGCCGCACGACCGGCGGCGGGTCTAATCGGGGTTACCTAGTTCACTTGATGATCTTGGTGACGAACCCGGCGCCGACGGTGCGGCCACCCTCGCGGATCGCGAACTTGAGGTTCTCCTCCATGGCGATGGGCTGGATCAGCTTCACCGACATGGTGGTGTTGTCGCCCGGCATGACCATCTCGGTGCCCTCGGGAAGGGTGACGACACCGGTGACGTCCGTGGTCCGGAAGTAGAACTGCGGGCGGTAGTTCTGGAAGAACGGGGTGTGCCGGCCGCCCTCCTCCTTGGAGAGGATGTAGACCGTCGCCTCGAACTCCGTGTGCGGGGTGTTCGAGCCCGGCTTCACGACGACCATGCCGCGCTCGACCTCGTCGCGCTTGGTGCCACGCAGCAGCAGGCCGACGTTCTCGCCTGCGCGGGCGTCGTCCAGGGTCTTCCGGAACATCTCGATCGCGGTGACCTTGGTCTTGAAGCTCTTCTCCTTGATACCGACGAGCTCAACATCCTCGTTCGGCAGGAGAACGCCGCGCTCCACGCGACCGGTGACGACGGTGCCACGACCGGTGATCGTGAAGACGTCCTCAACCGGCATCAGGAACGGCATGTCGACCTCGCGCTCCGGCTGCGGGATCGAGGTGTCGACCGCGGTCATCAGGTCCAGCAGCTTGCCGGTCCACTCGGGGTCACCCTCGAGGGCCTTCAGCGCCGAAACCCGAACCACCGGCAGGTCGTCGCCCGGGTACTCCTGCGACGAGAGCAGCTCACGGACCTCGAGCTCGACGAGCTCCAGGAGCTCCTCGTCATCGACCATGTCGCTCTTGTTGAGCGCCACGACGATGTACGGCACACCAACCTGACGGGCCAGCAGCACGTGCTCGCGGGTCTGCGGCATCGGGCCGTCGGTCGCCGCGACCACCAGGATCGCGCCGTCCATCTGCGCGGCACCGGTGATCATGTTCTTGATGTAGTCGGCGTGCCCAGGGCAGTCGACGTGCGCGTAGTGCCGCGACTCGGTCTGGTACTCGACGTGCGCGATCGAGATCGTGATGCCGCGGGCCTTCTCCTCCGGCGCCTTGTCGATCTCGTCGAACGGCGTGTAGGGGTTCAGGTCCGGGTACTGGTCGTGCAGGACCTTGGTGATGGCCGCCGTCAGCGTCGTCTTACCGTGGTCGATGTGACCAATGGTGCCGATGTTGACGTGCGGCTTAGTCCGCTCGAACTTAGCCTTCGCCACTGGTGTCCTCCTGTGGACTTCTTGGTTCGTACGCCCGGCGCGCCGGTCGGCGCTTAGGACTCTGTCGACAGCCTTTCCGGCCAGAAGGCCGGGAAGCCATTGTGGGTTCTGCGGCGATGAAGCCTACAGGCCCGGTCTCACGCGATCCGATCGTGGTGGCCGCGGGCGGGTGAAACCTCCCGCGACCAACCACGAATCACCTGCTCAGGGCGTTACTCGCCCGTTGCCTTGGCGATGATCTCCTTCGCGACGCTCTGCGGAACCTCGGCGTAGGAGTCGAACTGCATGCTGTAGCTAGCCCGGCCCTGGGTCTTCGACCGCAGGTCGCCGACGTAGCCGAACATCTCCGACAACGGCACCAGAGCCCGGACGATGCGGGCGCCGCTGCGCTCCTCCATCGCCTGGATGATGCCGCGGCGGGAGTTGAGGTCACCGATGACGTCACCCATGTTCTCCTCAGGAGTGGTGACTTCAACGGCCATCATCGGCTCGAGCAGCGCGGGATCGGCCTTGCGGGCCGCGTCCTTCATCACCATCGAGCCGGCGATCTTGAATGCCATTTCCGACGAGTCGACCTCGTGGTACTGGCCGTCGAGCAGCGTCAGCTTCACACCCACCAGCGGGAAGCCCGCCAGGATGCCGTACTGAAGCGCGTCCTGCGCACCGGCGTCCACCGACGGGATGAACTCCCGGGGGATGCGGCCACCGCTGACGGCGTTGGCGAACTCGTAGGTCGGCGATTCGTTGTCCAGCGGCAGCGGCTCGACGCTCACGATGACGCGGGCGTACTGGCCGGAACCACCGGTCTGCTTCTTGTGGGTGTACTCGACCTTGTCCACCTTGCGGCGGATGGTCTCGCGGTACGCCACCTGCGGCTTGCCGACGTTGGCCTCGACGTTGAACTCACGCCGCATCCGGTCGACCAGGATGTCCAGGTGCAGCTCGCCCATGCCGGAGATGACCGTCTGACCGGTCTCCTCGTCCAAGCGGACGCGGAAGGTCGGGTCCTCTTCGGCCAGCCGCTGGATCGCGGTGCCGAGCTTCTCCTGGTCGGACTTGGTCTTCGGCTCGATCGCCACCGAGATGACCGGCTCCGGGAAGGTCATCGACTCCAGGATCACCGGGTTCGCCGGGTCGGAGAGCGTGTCGCCGGTGGTGGTCTGCTTGAGACCCTGCACGGCGATGATGTCGCCGGCCTGCGCCGTCGGACGCTCTTCGCGCTTGTTGGCGTGCATCTGGTAGATCTTGCCGATCCGCTCCTTGCGGTCCTTGGTGGAGTTGACCACCTGGGAACCGGATTCGAGCAGACCGGAGTAGACCCGGACGTAGGTGAGCTTGCCGAGGTGCTTGTCCGTCTGGATCTTGAAGGCCAGACCGGAGAACGGCTCCGACTTGGAAGGCTTGCGGAGCAGCGGCGTCTCGCCGTCCGGCGCGGTGCCCTCGATGGCCGGAACGTCCAGCGGCGACGGCAGGAAGTCGACCACGGCGTCGAGCATGGGCTGGACGCCCTTGTTCTTGAACGCCGAGCCGCACAGCACCGGGTTGGCCTTGCCGGCGATGGTGGCACGCCGGATGGCGGCCTTGATCTCCTCGGGGGAGACCTCCTCGCCTTCCAGGTACTTCTCCATCACCGAGTCGTCGACGTCGGCCAGGGTCTCCATCAGCTTCTCGCGCCACTCGGCCGCGGAGTCGGCCAGCTCGGCCGGGATCTCCTCGATCGCGTAGTCGTCACCCTTCTGGGTCTCCCCACGCCAGGTGAGAGCGCGCATGCCGATCAGGTCGACGACACCGATGTGGTCGCCCTCGAGCCCGATCGGGATCTGGAGCACCAGCGGGGTGGCGTTCAGCCGGTCGATCATCATCTGCACGCAGCGGAAGAAGTCGGCGCCGGTCCGGTCGAGCTTGTTGACGAAGCACATACGCGGGACGTTGTACTTGTCGGCCTGCCGCCAGACGTTCTCCGTCTGCGGCTCCACGCCGGCGACACCGTCGTAGACCGCGACCGCACCATCCAGAACCCGCAGCGACCGCTCGACCTCGACCGTGAAGTCGACGTGGCCCGGCGTGTCGATGATCTGGATCGTGTGGCCCTTCCACTCACACTTGGTAGCAGCGGAGGTGATGGTGATGCCACGCTCCTGCTCCTGCTCCATCCAGTCCATGACGGCAGCGCCCTCGTGGACCTCACCGATCTTGTACGTGATGCCGGTGTAGAACAGGATCCGCTCGGTGGTCGTGGTCTTACCGGCATCGATGTGCGCCATGATGCCGATGTTGCGTACGTTGGCGAGCGCGTCTGCGGCGGCCACTTCAATCCCTACTTATCGTCGTCTCGACTCAACTGGTGGCGGTTCCGGCGCCGCGAGGGCGCCGGAACCAGGGTGTTACCAGCGGTAGTGCGCGAAGGCCTTGTTCGACTCGGCCATCTTGTGCGTGTCCTCGCGCCGCTTGACGGCGGCACCGAGGCCGTTGCTCGCGTCCAGCAGCTCGTTCATCAGCCGCTCGACCATGGTCTTCTCGCGACGAGCGCGGGAGTAGGTGACCAGCCAGCGCAGGCCCAGCGTGGTCGCCCGGGTCGGGCGGACCTCGACCGGCACCTGGTAGGTGGCGCCACCAACACGACGGCTGCGTACCTCGAGGGTCGGCTTGACGTTGTCCATCGCCCGCTTGAGGGTGACGACCGGGTCGGTGCCGGACTTCTCGCGGCAGCCCTCGAGGGCCGCGTACACGATCGACTCGGCGAGCTGACGCTTGCCGCGGAGCAGGATCTTGTTCACCAGCTGGGTGACCAGCGGCGAGTTGTACACCGGGTCAGCGACCAGTGGCCGCCGCGGAGCGGGTCCCTTACGCGGCATGTCAGCTCTTCTCCTTCTTCGCGCCGTAACGGCTGCGCGCCTGCTTGCGGTTGCGGACACCCTGGGTGTCCAGCGAGCCGCGAACGATCTTGTAACGCACGCCGGGGAGGTCCTTCACCCGGCCACCGCGCACGAGCACGATCGAGTGCTCCTGGAGGTTGTGACCGACGCCCGGGATGTAGGCGGTCACCTCGATCTGGCTGCTGAGCTTCACGCGAGCGACCTTGCGCAGCGCCGAGTTCGGCTTCTTGGGAGTGGTGGTGTACACGCGGGTGCACACGCCGCGCCGCTGAGGGGAACCCTTCAGCGCCGGGGTCTTGGTCTTGGTCGTCTTCGCCTGGCGGCCCTTTCGGACCAGCTGCTGGATCGTGGGCACCGGGTTTCTCCGCTCCCTTCGGCCGCATTCGCGGCCGCGCCGTCGCTCGTTAGCCGGCCTGATGACCGGCTCTCCTACATTCCGACCAGGGTCACCTTGCGGAGACCCCGGCACCCGCGGTCGGGCGTGTCGCCCTCGTCACGGCCCCGTTGCGACGCTTTCGCGTGCGTACCGGGTTTGTTCACCGGTGCGCGGGTCGCCCCGCCCCGGATCTTTGGCTTGTCGTGCCGCCGCCCGAACTCCGGGGACAGCGCACGCACGAGTTGCCCGGGCATGCCCGGGCACAAGGGGAAAGAGTACCTACCACAACCGCCCAGGTCAAAACGGAATGGCCCGGCGACTGTCTCACATCCGCCGGCCGGATCTCGTCCTGCCCCGTCGCCCGCGATGGGCACCTGCAGACACAAGTGTACCGGCTTCCCCGCGCGGCCACCCGTCGGCCCCAGGCCGGCACCGGGCAGTCACCGCGGGGGCCTCCGCATCGCGGACCGGACGGTGACGGGCCTCAGGCCAGGGTGAGAAGCAGTGCCAGGCCCAGGCCCAGGAGGCTGAGCACTCCTCCCGCCACGCCACAGCTGATTCCGGCCACGGCAAGCCCACGGCCGGTGAACCGGACCGCGGGAGGCGCCACCGGCCGACGGATCTGCCGCTGGCCGAGCAGACCGGTGACGATCGCCGCCACGCCGGCCAGCACCCCGAGCACGGTGAACGCTCCGGAGGCCCAGGCCCCGCCGTCGTCCTTGAAGCTCACCCCGAAGCAGATCACCAGCAGCGAGACCAGGACCGAGGCCACCCCGGCCACCAGCGCCCCGACGGCCAACCCGGAGGTGACCGGCGCCACGTCCAGGTGCACGACACCGAACGGCGTGCCGGGCACCATCTCCACCCGCTTCGGCGGTCGGCGTTGGTCATCGGTGGGCGGCGGCACCGGATGCCCGGTCATGCCACCCCAACCGGGCGCGTGACCCGGTGGCGGCGGCCCCCAACCCGCAGGCACGCCAGGCGTGGACGAGGGCGGACCCCAACCGGAAGGTGCGCCAGGCCCAGACGAGGGCGGACCCCATCCGGGAGGTGCGCCAGGCCCAGACGACGGCGGACCCCAACCCGGCGGGGTAGGCGCACCGGAGACCGGGTACGGCTGGCTGGGGCCGGTCGGGGTGGTCGCGCCCCAGCCGGGGTGCGGCGCGGGAGATGACGGCGCGGGAGATGACGGCGCCGGCGATGACGGCGCGCTCGGCGTGGCCGCGGGCGGGTGCGGCTCGCTGTTCGGGTCCGGTCGCGCCCAGTCACTCGGCTCGGGCGGGGTCGGCGCGTCCGGATGACCGGCCGGTTCGTCCGCAGGGGGCCGCGCCGGTTCCGTCACGAGGTCCTCCTGTCGAAAGGGCACCGCCGCCGCACGGCGGACACCGGCCAGGCTACCGCCGAGGGCACCGCCGTCCGCGCCCGGCGCGGCCACGGGCGGCTCAGTCCATGTTCGCCGGGTAGTCATGGCCGAACGGCGCGCCGGCCAACCGCACCACCCCGATCACCACCGCGGCCACCACGGTGACCGCGACCAGCACGAGGCCGGTCCAGGCCATCCGCTCCCCCCGTCGCAGCCAGGCGCCGCCGGTCAGGAAACCCCCCGAGGCGTACGCCTCACGGCGCGCCTGCCGGGCCAGTTGCAGCGCCACCGTCGCCGGCACCACCCCGCCGATGAAGAGCCCGGTCAGCATGCCGAGCAACCCCAGCGCGAAGACCGCCCGCGCCTTCGTGGCACGGGCCGGATCCGGGTCCAGCGGGTGGCGCAGGCCCTGCTGCGCGACGGGCACCTGCCCGGGTGCGGTCGTCATACCCCCATCATGCCGAACTCGGCCCGGGGGTGGGTGGGTCCGGACACGACGAGGCCCCCGGCGGAAACCGGGGGCCTCGTCGTGCGATTGGTGCTTAGCGGTACGACCCGAAGTCGAAGTCGTCCAGCGGCACAGCCTGCCCGCCGGCCGGCCCGAAGCCGTAGTCGGTTTCCGGGTACCCGGTCATCGAGTAGACCTTGGCCTTGGCCTCCTCGGTCGGCTCCACCCGGACGTTGCGGTACTTGCTGATGCCCGTACCGGCCGGGATGAGCTTTCCGATGATCACGTTCTCCTTGAGGCCGACCAGCGAGTCGCTGCGCGAGTTGATCGCAGCGTCGGTCAGCACCCGGGTGGTCTCCTGGAAGGAGGCCGCCGAGAGCCAGGAGTCCGTGGCCAGCGAGGCCTTGGTGATACCCATCAGCACCGGACGACCAGCGGCGGGCTCGCCGCCCTCCGAGACGAGTCGGCGGTTCTCCGACTCGAACAGCGCCCGGTCGACCAGCACACCCGGCAGGAACTCGGTCGAGCCGGAGTCGATGACCGTCACCCGCTTGAGCATCTGGCGGATGATGATCTCGATGTGCTTGTCGTGGATGAGCACACCCTGCGAGCGGTAGACCTCCTGGACCTCACTGGTCAGGTGGACCTGGACCGCCCGCGGACCCATGATCCGCAGAAGCTCGTGCGGGTCGATGGTGCCCTCGGTCAGCTTCTCGCCGACCGCGACGTGACCGCCGTCGTGGGTCCGGAGCTTGACGCGCTTCGAGATCTTGTCGTAGACGATCTCTTCGCTGCCGTCGTCCGGCACCACGATGATCTTGCGCGAGCGCTCGCCGTCCTCGATCCGGATCCGGCCGGGGGTGTCGGCAATGGGCGCCTTACCCTTCGGGACCCGAGCCTCGAAGATTTCCTGAACACGCGGCAGACCCTGGGTGATGTCCTCACCAGCGACACCACCGGTGTGGAAGGTACGCATCGTCAGCTGCGTACCGGGCTCACCGATGGACTGGGCGGCGATGATGCCGACCGCCTCGCCGATGTCGACCGACTTACCGGTCGGCAGCGACCGGCCGTAGCAGGCCGCGCAGACACCCAGCTTGGACTCGCAGGTGAGCACGCTGCGCACCCGGACCGTCTCCACGCCGGCGGCGACGATCTTGTCGACCCCGATGGAGTTGATGTCCTGGCCGCGCTCGGCCACCACGGTGCCGTCCGGCCCCTTGATGTCGTCGGCCAGCGTCCGGGCGTGCACGCTGGTCTCGGCGTGGGTGTGGACGACGAGCTTGCCGTCCAGCTTCTCGCCGATCTGCATCGGGATCGCCCGGTCGGTGCCGCAGTCCTCTTCACGGATGATGACGTCCTGCGAGACGTCCACCAGACGACGGGTCAGGTAACCCGAGTCGGCGGTCCGCAGCGCGGTGTCGGCGAGACCCTTACGAGCACCGTGCGTGGAGATGAAGTACTCCAGCACGGACAGACCCTCCCGGTAGCTGGCCTTGATCGGCCGCGGGATGATCTCGCCCTTCGGGTTGGCCACCAGACCACGGATCGCCGCGATCTGCCGGAGCTGGAGCAGGTTACCGCGGGCACCCGAGTGGATCATCTTCCACAGTGGGTTCTCCTGCGGCAGCGCGGTGTCCATCTCCTTGGCGACCTCGTTGGTCGCCTTGGTCCAGATCTCGATGAGCTCGCCGCGACGCTCCTCGGCGGTCATCAGACCACGCTGGTACTGCTTGTCGATCCGGTCGGCTTCCTTCTCGTACTTCGCCAGGATCTCCGCCTTGCGCGGCGGAGCGATGACGTCCTCCATGCCGATCGTCACGCCGGACCAGGTGGCCCAGTGGAAACCGGCCTCCTTGAGCCCGTCCAGGGTGGCGGCCAGCGCCACCTTGGGGAAGCGCTCGGCGAGGTCGTTGACGATCGCGGAGAGCTGACCCTTGCGGATCTCGTAGTTCACGAAGCGGTAGCCCTGCGGCAGCGTCTCGTTGAACAGCACCCGACCCAGGGTGGTCTCCACGGTCAGCGCGTCACCCTCGACGAAGCCCTCCGGAGCGGACCACGCCTCGGCGCCGGCACCGTTGTCGACCTCGACCACACCACGAAGGCGGATCTTGACGGGCGCCTGCAGGTGCAGCTCACCGTTGTCGAAGGCCATCCGCGCCTCGGCGTCCGAGCTGAACGCCCGGCCCTCGCCCTTCTCACCGGCGGTGAGGTGGGTGAGGTGGTAGAGACCGATGACCATGTCCTGGGTGGGCATGGTGACCGGCTTACCGTCGGCCGGCTTGAGGATGTTGTTCGACGACAGCATCAGGATCCGCGCCTCGGCCTGAGCCTCGGCGGACAGCGGCACGTGCACCGCCATCTGGTCACCGTCGAAGTCGGCGTTGAACGCCGTGCAAACCAGCGGGTGGATCTGGATGGCCTTGCCCTCGACCAGCTGCGGCTCGAAGGCCTGGATGCCCAGGCGGTGCAGGGTCGGCGCCCGGTTGAGCAGCACCGGGTGCTCGCCGATGACCTCTTCCAGCACGTCCCACACGACCGGGCGCTGACGCTCGACCATCCGCTTGGCGGACTTGATGTTCTGCGCGTGGTTGAGGTCCACCAGCCGCTTCATGACGAACGGCTTGAACAGCTCCAGGGCCATCTGCTTGGGCAGACCACACTGGTGCAGCTTGAGCTTCGGGCCGACCACGATGACCGAACGGCCGGAGTAGTCGACGCGCTTGCCCAGCAGGTTCTGGCGGAACCGGCCCTGCTTGCCCTTGAGCATGTCGGACAGCGACTTGAGCGGGCGGTTACCCGGGCCGGTGACCGGCCGGCCGCGACGGCCGTTGTCGAACAGCGCGTCGACGGCCTCCTGGAGCATCCGCTTCTCGTTGTTGACGATGATCTCGGGAGCACCGAGGTCGATCAGCCGCTTGAGGCGGTTGTTCCGGTTGATCACGCGGCGGTACAGGTCGTTCAGGTCCGAGGTCGCGAACCGGCCACCGTCGAGCTGCACCATCGGGCGCAGGTCCGGCGGGATGACCGGGACGCAGTCCAGCACCATGCCGAGCGGCGAGTTGCGGGTGTTCAGGAACGCCGCCACGACCTTGAGCCGCTTGAGCGCCCGGATCTTCCGCTGGCCCTTGCCGGACCGGATGGTCTCCCGCAGGCTCTCGGCCTCGGCGTCGAGGTCCATGTTCTGGACCAGCGCCTTGATCGCCTCCGCGCCCATGGAACCGGTGAAGTACTCACCGAACCGGTCGCGCAGCTCGCGGTAGAGCAGCTCGTCGGTGACCAGCTGCTTCGGCTCCAGCTTGCGGAAGGTGTCCAGCACCTCGTCCAGGCGGTCGATCTCGCGCTGGGCCCGGTCGCGGATCTGGCGCATTTCGCGCTCTCCGCCCTCCTTGACCTTGCGCCGGACGTCCGCCTTCGCGCCCTCGGCCTCCAGCTCGGCCAGGTCGGCCTCGAGCTTGGCGGCGCGCTTCTCGATCTCCGAGTCGCGGCTGTTCTCGGACTGCCGCTTCTCGGCCAGGATCTCGTTCTCGATCGTCGAGAGGTCACGGTGACGCGACTCCGCGTCCACGCTCGTCACGACGTACGAGGCGAAGTAGATGATCTTTTCGAGGTCCTTGGGGGCGAGGTCCAGCAGGTAGCCCAGCCGGCTCGGAACGCCCTTGAAGTACCAGATGTGGGTCACCGGAGCAGCGAGCTCGATGTGCCCCATCCGCTCACGACGGACCTTGGAGCGAGTCACCTCGACGCCGCAGCGCTCACAGATGATGCCCTTGAACCGAACGCGCTTGTACTTACCGCAGTAGCACTCCCAGTCGCGCTGCGGACCGAAGATCTTCTCGCAGAAGAGCCCGTCCTTCTCCGGCTTCAGGGTGCGGTAGTTGATCGTCTCAGGCTTCTTGACCTCGCCGTGCGACCACTGACGGATGTCGTCGGCGGTGGCGAGACCAATGCGCAGCTCGTCGAAGAAGTTGACGTCGAGCACTATGTCCCCTATGTCGTCGTCTGTACTGCTAATTCTGGGGGGGGGTGGGGGGCGGGCGAACCGCCCCCCGACCGCTCACCTCAGACCTCTTCGACCGAGCTCGGCTCGCGCCGGGACAGGTCGATGCCCAGCTCCTCAGCGGCCCGGAACACCTCGTCGTCGGTCTCGCGCATTTCCAGGGCCACACCGTCGCTGGAGAGCACCTCAACGTTGAGGCACAGCGACTGCAGCTCCTTGAGCAGCACCTTGAACGACTCCGGGATGCCCGGCTCCGGGATGTTCTCGCCCTTGACGATGGCCTCGTAGACCTTCACCCGGCCGAGCACGTCGTCGGACTTGATCGTGAGCAGCTCCTGCAGGGCGTACGCGGCGCCGTACGCCTGCATCGCCCAGCACTCCATCTCACCGAAACGCTGACCACCGAACTGCGCCTTACCACCCAGCGGCTGCTGCGTGATCATCGAGTACGGCCCGGTCGAACGAGCGTGGATCTTGTCGTCGACCAGGTGGTTGAGCTTCAGGATGTAGACGTAGCCGACCGCGATCGGGTCGGGCAGCGGCTCGCCGGAACGACCGTCGAACAGCTGCGCCTTGCCGGTACGCCCGATCAGCTGCTTGCCGTCCCGGTTGGGCAGGCTCGACTCGAGCAGACCGGAGATCTCCTCCTCGCGGGCACCGTCGAAGACCGGGGTGGCCACGTTGGTGTCCCCCTCGGACTCGTGCGCGTCGATCGAGCGGAGCTGGCGCTTCCAGTCGGCGTCGTCACCCTCGACCTTCCAACCGGTCTTGGCGACCCAACCGAGGTGGGTCTCCAGAACCTGGCCGATGTTCATCCGGCTCGGCACACCGAGCGGGTTGAGCACGATGTCGACCGGGGTGCCGTCCTCAAGGAACGGCATGTCCTCGATCGGAAGGATCTTCGAGATGACGCCCTTGTTGCCGTGCCGGCCGGCGAGCTTGTCGCCGTCCTGGATCTTGCGCTTCTGGGCGACGTAGACCCGGACCAGCTCGTTGACACCCGGCGGCAACTCGTCGCCGTCCTCGCGGGAGAACGTGCGCACACCGATGACCGTGCCGGTCTCGCCGTGCGGCACCTTCAGCGAGGTGTCCCGAACCTCACGCGCCTTCTCACCGAAGATCGCGCGGAGCAGTCGCTCCTCCGGGGTCAGCTCGGTCTCACCCTTGGGCGTGACCTTGCCGACCAGGATGTCACCGGGGACGACCTCGGCACCGATCCGGATGATGCCGCGCTCGTCGAGGTCAGCGAGCATTTCCTCGCTGACGTTCGGGATGTCGCGGGTGATCTCCTCCGGACCGAGCTTGGTGTCCCGGGCGTCGACCTCGTGCTCCTCGATGTGGATCGAGGTGAGCACGTCCTGCTGCACGAGGCGCTGCGACAGGATGATCGCGTCCTCGTAGTTGTGACCCTCCCAGCACATGAACGCCACCAGCAGGTTGCGTCCGAGTGCCATCTCGCCTTCGTCGGTGCACGGACCGTCGGCGATGACCTGACCGGCCTCGACGCGGTCGCCCTCGAAGACCACCGGCTTCTGGTTGACGCAGGAGCCGGCGTTGGAGCGGCGGAACTTGTGCAGCAGGTACGTCCGGCGGTGGCCGTCATCCTGGTGGATGGTGACGTAGTCGGCGCAGAGATCCTCGATCACACCGCCGACCTCGGCGACAACCACGTCGCCAGCGTCGACCGCGGCCCGGTATTCCATGCCCGTGCCCACGAGCGGCGCCTCGGCCTTGACCAGCGGCACCGCCTGGCGCTGCATGTTCGCGCCCATCAGTGCCCGGTTGGCGTCGTCGTGCTCGAGGAACGGGATCATGGCGGTCGCGACCGAGGTCATCTGCCGGGGCGAGACGTCCATGTAGTCGACGGCACCGGGGACGACGTCCTCGGTCTCGCCGCCCTTACGACGGCAGAGCACCCGCTCCTCGGCGAACGTGCCGTCAGCCTTCAGGCGCGCGTTGGCCTGGGCCTTGACGAACCGGTCCTCCTCGTCCGCGGTCAGGTAGTCGATCTGGTCGGTGACCCGACCCTCGACGACCTTCCGGTACGGCGTCTCGATGAAGCCGAACGGGTTGACCCGGGCGAAGGTGGACAGGGCGCCGATCAGGCCGATGTTCGGGCCTTCCGGCGTCTCGATCGGGCACATCCGGCCGTAGTGGGACGGGTGCACGTCGCGGACCTCGAAGCCGGCCCGCTCACGGGACAGACCACCCGGGCCGAGCGCGCTCAGCCGGCGCCGGTGGGTCAAGCCCGCCAGCGGGTTGGTCTGGTCCATGAACTGGGACAGCTGCGACGTACCGAAGAACTCCTTGATCGCCGCCACCACCGGGCGGATGTTGATCAGGGTCTGCGGCGTGATCGCCTCGACGTCCTGCGTGGTCATCCGCTCGCGGACGACCCGCTCCATGCGGGACAGGCCGACCCGAACCTGGTTCTGGATCAGCTCACCCACGGTGCGCAGGCGACGGTTGCCGAAGTGGTCGATGTCGTCGGCCTCGTAGCCGTCCTCACCGGCGTGCAGCCGGCACAGGTATTCCACGGTGGCGACGATGTCGTCCTCGGTCAGCGTGCCAGTGGTGATCGGCACGCCAACTTCGAGCTTCTTGTTGAACTTGTAGCGCCCGACCTTGGCGACGTCGTACCTCTTCGGGTTGAAGAAGAGGTTGTCGAGCAGGGTCTGGGCGTTCTCGCGCGTCGGCGGCTCGCCAGGGCGCAGCTTGCGGTAGATGTCGAGCAGGGCCTCGTCGGCTCCGGCGATGTGGTCCTTCTCGAGCGTGGTCATCATCAGCTCGGACCAGCCGAACCGCTCGCGGATCCGCTCAGCCGACCATCCGACGGCCTTGAGCAGGACCGTGACGGCCTGCCGACGCTTACGGTCGATACGAACGCCGACCGTGTCGCGCTTGTCAATGTCAAACTCCAGCCAGGCACCCCGACTCGGGATGACCTTGACGCTGGAGAGGTCGCGGTCGGAGGTCTTGTCCGGCTCCTTGGAGAAGTACACGCCCGGGGACCGGACGAGCTGGCTCACCACGACGCGCTCGGTGCCGTTGATGACGAAGGTGCCCTTGGGCGTCATCATCGGGAAGTCACCCATGAACACCGTCTGGCTCTTGATCTCGCCAGTGGTGTTGTTGGTGAACTCCGCGGTCACGAAGAGCGGAGCGCAGTAGGTCAGGTCCTTCTCCTTGCACTCCTCGATCGAGGCCTTGACCTCGTCGAAGCGTGGCGCCGAGAAGGAGAGCGACATGGTGCCGGAGAAGTCCTCAATGGGACTGATCTCTTCAAGGATCTCCGCGAGACCCGAGCGTGCGTGCGGGTCGTCCGCCGACCGGCCCTGCCAAGCCTCGTTGCCGACGAGCCAGTCGAAGGACTCGTTTTGAATGGCAAGGAGGTTGGGGACCTCGAGGTGTTCGGTGATCCTGCCGAATGAAACTCGGCGGGGAGCGAATGCGCTCGACGTACGACTGGTCTTCGCAGGGCGGGAAGCTGCCAAGATGCGTCCTTCCGAGGACCGGTGCTGCAGAACGGCTGGTACGCGTGCACTCCAATGACCCCACCAGAAATATCCGTAAACGGACATTTCCGAGCAGGGGTCAAGTCGGAAGGCAGCGCAAACTAGCAGTGTAGCCGAGAGGCTAACCGCTGTCCAGCCCACCCCGCAGGTAGTTTGCGGAACGTGCCTCGGCCCCCGTCAACCGGGGTCTGCCGGGCCGCTCAGAACGCAACGTCCCCACTGGGCCGCTCAGGTCGAAGCGGCCGATGGTGCCGCCGCTGTCATACCCACGTCGTGGCCGTCGCAAGCGCGGTGTCTTGCTGGTGTCAGCGTGCCTGGCAGCCTGGGGCCGCGTCAAGGGCCGGTATCCGGGTCGCCGCTTCTTTCCTCCTGGCGGGCGACCCTCCGCGCTCGTTCGGGCCGCTGGCGCCGGTGGTCCTGGCCCAGCTCAGAGCCGGTCGGCGCCGGATCCACCAACACGGCGGGCGGCGATCCGTGTCGGATCACCGCCCGCCGCGATGCGATCGTGTCCCGGCTCACGAGCCGGGACACGCGCGCTGGTGGAGCTCAGGTCACTTGAGGGTGACCTTGGCGCCTTCGCCCTCGAGCTT
Organism: Micromonospora sp. M61; assembly: GCF_018070245.1. Taxonomy (NCBI): domain Bacteria; kingdom Bacillati; phylum Actinomycetota; class Actinomycetes; order Micromonosporales; family Micromonosporaceae; genus Micromonospora; species Micromonospora sp. M61. The sequence goes on from NZ_JAGPYA010000006.1 coordinate 25,152, forward strand.
GGCCTTCGCCTTGTCGGCGGTCTCCTTGTTGACCTTCTCAAGGATGGCCTTCGGCGCGGACTCGACCGCGTCCTTGGCCTCCTTGAGGCCCAGGCCGGTCAGCTCACGCACGACCTTGATGACCTGGATCTTCTTGCCGCCGTCAGCCTCGAGGATGACGTCGAACTCGTCCTTCTCCTCCTCGACCGGAGCAGCAGCAGCGCCGCCGCCGCCACCCGGGCCCGCCATGGCGACCGGAGCCGCGGCGGTGACCTCGAAGGTCTCCTCGAACTGCTTCACGAACTCAGAGAGCTCGATCAGCGTCATCTCCTTGAACGCGTCGAGCAGCTCGACAGTGCTGAGCTTCGCCATATCTGGCGTCCTTTCCTGATTCTGTTAAGTAAGAACTGGTGCGCCGTGGGGACCATCAGGCCGCCTCGGCGCCCTCCTTCTCGCGCTTGTCCTGCAGAGCTGCCGCCAGGCGGGCGGTCTTCGACAGCGGGGCCTGGAACAGGGCCGCAGCCTTGCTCAGGTTGCCCTTCATCGCGCCGGCCAGCTTGGCCAGCAGCACCTCGCGGGACTCCAGGTCGGCAAGCTTCGTGACCTCGGCCGCAGAAATGGCCTTGCCCTCGAAGACACCGCCCTTGATGACGAGCTTCGGGTTGGCCTTCGCGAAGTCGCGAAGCCCCTTCGCCGCCTCGACGACGTCGCCCGAAACGAAAGTCAGCGCGGTAGGACCGGTGAACAGCTCGTCGAGGCCGGTGATGCCCGCGTCCGTCGCAGCACGCTTCGCGAGCGTGTTCTTCGCGACCGTGTAGCTGGTGTCGGCGCCGAGCGAGCGCCGAAGCTGGGTGAGCTGGGAAACCGTCAGACCGCGGTACTCGGTCAGCACGGTGGCGCCCGAGCTGCGGAAACTCTCGGTCAGCTCAGCAACGGCCGTGGCCTTGTCGGCCCGGATCGGCTTGTCCGCCATGTCCCTCCTCTCTCGTTACTCGAGGCTGGTCCCCGTCACCGCCGAGGCGGGAACGGGGGCGGAGGCAGCACGACAACGAAAAGCCCCGGCGCAGGGCGCACGGGGCGAGGGCCGGAAGATCATCACGGTCGGCGGACCATGAACACTGCCGAGTTACGCTTGCCGCCCTACGCGGGTCGCCCGATGTCGCGGGGCCTTCGACCGTGCCGAAGCACGGTGACCAGCGGTCTCTGGGTGGTTCCTCATCCGTGAGAACACGGATGACGGTTGAAGAGTACGCGCCCCGGCCACCAGCGCCAAATCGCGGTGGGTGAGCCGCGCCACGGACGCTGGCAGCGGTCAGCCCTGGGCCCGCCGCCGCCACAGATAGCCGCCGAGCACCGCAGCGCTCCAGGCCAGCGCCCACCCGCTCAACCCCAGCAGGGTCAGCGCGGCCGCGTCGCCACCGGTGGTGCGTGCGGCGGCCATGATCGGCGGCGCCAGCCAGGGGGCCACCGACCCACTCAGGCCGAGCACCACCGCGCCGACCCCGCCGAGGGCCAGCACCGCGACGCCGTACCCGGCACCGCCCACCGACGCCCGGCTGGCCAGCGCGCCGAGGGCAACCGCAGCGGGTACGGCGAGCAGGTGCGCCCACACTCCCAGCGCGAGCCCGACCGGGATCGACCGGTCCCCCGGGTCGACCGGGCCGGAGACCCCGCCGACCAGCCACGGAAAGAGCAGCGCCACGGCCACCGTCACCAGAGCCACCACACCGGCGGCGAGGAGCCCGGCAAGCCGCTCGCGGGCCACCCCGACCGCCACCTGCGCCAGGCGGCGCTGCACGTCCGGCTCCACGTCCAGAAGGATCTTGGTCTGCCAGGCGACGACCGGGAAGAGGACCACGGCCGAGACGCCGTACGCCTCCGCCGGTTGTGCGCGGCCACCGCCGTAGAGGGTGCCGAGAACGACCAGGCCGGCGAGCAACGGGGCCACCGCACGCCCGGTCCGCAGGAAACCGGCCAACCGCATCCGCACCAGGGGGATCACCGGGCCTCCCCCGCTGCTGGCTCGATCATCGGGTCGACGCCCTGGTCGGCCCCGGACTGCGCGGGTGTCGGCTCACCGGTCGCCGATCGGATCGACGGTGCGGCGGGTCGCGCCTGTGCGGCGGCGGTGGAGGCGTCGGCGCGTACTCCCAGGACGTGGTGGCCCTCGGCGCGCAACCGGGCGACGGTGCCGGCGACCCGCGCGGCCGGCACCGCGACCTCGACCACGGCGAACGTCTCGTCCGCCGACGACGTCTCCTCGGTCAGCGAACCGTCGGCCACCAGCCAGCGGCGCGCGGCCGGCAGCCGGATCGTCTCGCCACGGTGGTCGCTGACCAGAACGGCGCCGTCGGCGGCGAGCACCTCGGCGATCAGCTCGGGAACCAGCTCGCGGGTGGCGGCGTCCAGCCCCTCCCACGGCTCGTCGAGCACCAGCAGGCCCGGCGGGCGCAGCATCGCCTGGGCCAGGCCCACCTTCTGCGCGGTGCCCTTGGACAGCTCGGGCAGTCGGACCGAGCGGAAGGCGGACAACCCGAGCCGGTCGGTCCAGGATGTCACCGCCTCGTCGGCCGCCGCTCCGCGCAACCCCGCCACCCGGGCCATCCCGGTGAGATAGCGGACCACGGTGAACGGCTGGTCGGCCGGGAAACGCTCCGGCACCCAGCCCACCCGCGTCGGGCGGCCGGTGACCCGGCCCCGGCCCGGCCGGAGCACGCCGGCGGCCACCTGGAGCAGCGTCGACTTGCCCACCCCGTTGCGGCCCAGCACGACCGCCGCCTCGCCCGGACCGATGTGCACGTCAATGCCTCGCAGCACCCACGGCCCGCGCCGGTGGTACCGCAACCAGACGTCTTCCAGCCGCATGGGCCGAGCCTGCCACATCTCAAACGCGCGGGGGCGCCGCCACAGTCGTGGCGGCGCCCCGGCGGAGCGAACTGTCGGCTCAGGCCTCGGCCTGGTCCTCCCGGAGGTTCTTCACCAGGTTCGGGTCGACCGGGACACCCGGGCCCATCGTGGTGGTCAGGATGACCTTGCGGAGGTACTTGCCCTTGGACGCGGACGGCTTGGCACGCAGCACCTCGTCGAGCACCGCAGCGTAGTTGTCCACCAGCTGGCTCTCCGTGAAGGAGGCCTTGCCGATGATCAGGTGCAGGTTGGAGTGCTTGTCCACCCGGAAGGTGATCTTGCCACCCTTGATGTCCTGCACCGCCTTGGTGACGTCCATGGTCACAGTGCCGGTCTTCGGGTTCGGCATGAGACCGCGCGGGCCCAGGATCCGCGCGATCCGGCCGATCTTGGCCATCTGGTCCGGCGTGGCGATCGCCGCGTCGAAGTCCAGCCAACCACCCTGGATCCGGGCGACCAGCTCGTCGGTGCCCACCTCGTCGGCACCCGCGGCGGCGGCCTCTTCGGCCTTCGCGCCGCTGGCGAACACGATCACGCGGGCGGTCTTACCGGTGCCGTGCGGCAGGTTGACCACGCCGCGGACCATCTGGTCCGCCTTACGGGGGTCGACGCCGAGGCGCATGGCGACCTCAACCGTGGCGTCGAACTTGACGTTGGTGGTCTCCTTGGCCAGCTTCACGGCCTCGGAGGGGGTGTAGAGCTTCGACCGGTCGATGACATCGGCGGCCTTGCGGTAGCTCTTGCTGCGCTGCATTGCTGATTACTCCTGTGGTCTCTGGCGGGCCGCTCGGCGCGAGCCCTCCCACGGTCGGGTCGAAGGCTTTGGCCGACGTCAGTCGTTGACGGTGATGCCCATCGACCGGGCGGTGCCGGCGATGATCTTCTCGGCCTGGGCCAGGTCGTTGGCGTTGAGGTCGGCCATCTTCTTCTCGGCGATCTCACGCAGCTGGGCGCGGCTGACCGACCCGACCTTCTCGGACTGCGGAACACCCGAGCCCTTCTGCACACCGGCGGCCTTGATCAGCAGCCGGGCAGCGGGCGGGGTCTTCAGCACGAAGGTGAAGGACCGGTCCTCGTAGACGCTGATCTCGGCGGGGACGATGTCGCCCCGCTGGGACTCGGTCTGCGAGTTGTAGGACTTGCAGAACTCCATGATGTTCACGCCGTGCTGGCCGAGCGCGGGGCCGACCGGCGGCGCCGGCGTGGCCTGGCCCGCCGGCAGCTGAAGCGTGAACGTCTTGACGAGCTTCTTCTTCGGAGGCATGTCACTTCCTGGGGCTTGGAGCTGGGAAAATGCGGCTGTCGCCGCCCTCGGAGCGCGCACGGTCAGCGCGGTGCGACAGCGGCGACATTCAAGAGTAGCGCAGGCCGCAGCCCACTCGTCCGCCGAGGTCGAGCGGGAGGGCATACGCCGACGTCGGCGGCGGGCCAGGCCCGCCGCCGACGACCAGTCAGATCTTGGCGACCTGGTTGAAGTTGAGCTCCACCGGGGTCTCGCGACCGAAGATCGACACCAGCACCTTGAGCTTCTGCTGGTCGGCGTTGATCTCGCTGATGGTGGCCGGCAGCGATGCGAACGCGCCGTCGGTGACGGTGACGGAGTCGCCCACCTCGAAGTCGAGGACCTTGATCTCCGGCTTCGACTTCTTCTGCTCGGTCTCGACGGCCGGTGCCAGCCACTTCAGCACCTCGTCGAGGGAGAGCGGGGCGGGCCGGTCGGCCCGGTCGGTCGCGCCGACGAAGCCGGTCACGCCCGGGGTGTTACGGACACAGGAGTACGACTCGGCGGTCAGCTCCATCCGGACCAGGATGTAGCCCGGGAAGACCTTGGCCTGGATCTGGGAACGCTTACCGTTCTTGACCTCGACCTCTTCCCGGGTCGGCACCTCGACCTGGTAGATGAAGTCCTCCATGTCGAGGCTCGTGATCCGGGTCTCGAGGTTGGTCTTGACCTTGTTCTCGTAGCCGGCGTAAGAGTGCACCACATACCAGTCACCCGGCGCGTAGCGCAGCTTCTGCCTCAGCTCGGCAACTGCGTCGAACTCCTCGTCCGGTGCGGGCTCGGTCGTTGGGAACTCCGGCTCGCTGGCGGCCTCAACCGACTCGTCACCAGCCGCCGTCGCGACCGTGGACTGCTCGTCCACCTGTCCGGCGGTCTCGTCGTACTCAGGCACGCTCGCTCACTTCCGTCACTATCGGCTGGAGGCAGCCGGTCAGTCCGAGTTGCCAAAGACAAACAGCACGACCTTGGCGAAGCCGTAGTCCAGCACACCGACGATCGTCAGCATGACCGCGACGAACGTCACCACCACGGCGGTGTAGGTCAGCAACTCCTTGCGGGTCGGCCAGATGACCTTACGCAGTTCGGCTACGACCTCGCGGAAGAACCGGGCGATGCGGCCGAACACGCCCACCCGACCCGTTTCCGACCGGGTGGTCGGCCGGCTGTCTGCCGACTCTGCCCGGGCGCGGGACCGCGTGGCGGTGCCTCCCCGGGATACCGGCTCGTCCGCGCTGGAGGCGTCGTCGTCGGCTACGTCGTCGACGACCTCGTCGTCCAGACGATCGTCGCCGGCGTCCTCGCCGTGCCGCTTGTTGTCGGCCACTTCGCCCTCCGTCGCGGAATCTCGGGTCGCACGCCGAGTGGCGTACGCGGCGCTGGTCACGCCGGCCGGGCCTAACCGTCCCGCGACGGGCCGCGGCCGGTGGATCATCCGGAGGGCCCCGATTGCCTCGGAACCACCCCGCCGATGCCACCACCACGGGCCGGACGCCGCCAAGCTGGCGGCGCGACCCACGGGAACGGTCAGGCCTGAGGCGCAGGGGTGACAGGACTTGAACCTGCAGCCTGCGGTTTTGGAGACCGCTGCTCTGCCAATTGAGCTACACCCCTATGTGGCAACACTCGCCCCACGCGGCCACAGACGACCGAGCAGGGGTCACTTGCCCCACGGCGGACCAGTGTACGGGTAGCCACCCGACTTTCCCAACCGGTCTCCCCGCCACGCGTGGCGGGGAGAGTTCAGCGGGTCGAACGGATGGTCGCCCGTGCCTGTGAGAGCACCTTCTCGCCCCCGCAGACCGCCGTCACATCGATTCGGGTCAGGCCGTCCTCGGTCACCTCACGGACCCGCGCGGTGACCTCGATCTCGGTCCCCTGGTCGTCGTCGGGGACGACCACGGGCCGGGTGAAACGGACGTTGTACTCGACCACCGCGTCGGGTGCCCCGGCCCACTCGGTGATGGCCCGGCCGACCAGCGCCATGGTGAACATGCCATGGGCGATCACCCCGGGCAGACCCACCTTGGTGGCGACCCGGTCGCTCCAGTGGATCGGGTTGAAGTCGCCCGAGGCGCCGGCGTAGCGGACCAGGTCCGCGCGGGTCACCCGGAACGTCTGTGCTGCCAACTCCATCTCAGGCCTCCCCGCGTACGACGTACTTGGCCCAGACGGACACGACCGGGTCCCCGCCGACGGTGCTCACGTCGGTGCGGGTGGTCAGGAAACCGTGCCCACCCCGGGTGCTGACGTCCTCGATGGTGTTGGTGCAGACCAGCTCGTCGCCGGCGACCACCGGCCGGGTGTACGCGAACCGCTGGTCGCCGTGCACCACCCGGCTGTAGTCCACGCCCAGGGCCGGGTCCTCGATGATCTGGCTGCTCGCAGCCATCGTGATGATCACCGGGAAGGTCGGCGGGGCCACCACGTCGGAGTGGCCCAGCGCCCGAGCGGCGTCCGGGTCGTGATGAGCCGGGTCGGTGGCGCCGATGGCGCTGGCGAACTCACGGATCTTTTCTCGGCCCACCTGATAGGGGGCGGTCGGCGGATAGGTCCGGCCGACGAAGGAAGGGTCCAGAGACATGCCGCGAACCTACACGGAAAGCCCAATCGCCGATCTGGTCGGCAGGCGGCGGCGGAGCCGCGCCAAACCGGTCAGATCGGCGATTGAAAGCTTCGACAGCGGCCGGCGCGAAACCGGCCCCGGGTCAGCGGGTCTCGCGGTGGACCGTGTGCCGACCGTCGCGCGGGCAGAACTTCTTCAGCTCGATGCGGTCGGGGTCGTTACGCCGGTTCTTGCGCGTGATGTAGTTGCGCTCCTTGCACTCCACACACGCCAAAGTGATCTTCGGCCGGACATCGGTAGCCTTCGCCACGGCGGAGTGCCTTCCTCGCTAACGGAAACAACTACGACGCGCCAGCCTAGACGCTGACAGCGCGGACATGCAAAGTGGGCGCCAGAAGCGCCCATTTTCTTACGACCACCGGCAACGAGCCCGGAAGACGAGAGTAGCGGTGGCCGGACTTGAACCGGCGACACAGCGATTATGAGCCGCTTGCTCTACCATCTGAGCTACACCGCTGCGATGGGTCCAGCTGAACCCTCGAGCCCCCTTACGGAATCGAACCGTAGACCTTCTCCTTACCATGGAGACGCTCTGCCGACTGAGCTAAGGGGGCCTGCGCGATCTCCCCGTGGGGCGCGCAGGAGTAAGAGTACACGGCCCGGCTCGACAGGTGAAATCGGATCCCCGGTGATCGTTTGCGCCCTGCTCAGGGCACGACACGCAGGCGCGGAAGCTCCCCGCTGGCGACCGTCTCCGGCTCGACCTGGGCACCGAACCAGGCAGCCAACCGCTCGTACGGCAGTGGCCTGCTGAACAGGAAGCCCTGCCCGATCTCACAGCCGATGTCCTGGAGAAGCTCCAGGGTCAACTCGCTCTCCACGCCCTCGGCCACCACCGCCAGGCCGAACTGCTGCGAAAGGGTCACCACGGCGTTGACGATCGCCAGGTCCCCCGGGTCGGTCGCCATGCCCTGCACGAAGGAACGGTCCACCTTCACCTCGTGCACCGGCAGCCGGCGCAGGTGCGCCAGGGACGAGTCACCCGTGCCGAAGTCGTCCACCGACAGCCGTACGCCGAGATCCCGCAGCCGTTGCAGGGTGGGGATCGGCCGGTCCGTGCCGTCCAGCACCCCCGACTCGGTGATCTCCAGGGTGAGCCGCTGCGCCGGCACCCCGTACTCGGTCAACAACTCCTGGACCCGGTCCGGGAAGTGCTGGTCGATGAGCGTACGAGCCGAGAGGTTGACCGCGATGGGCAGCGGCTGGTCGGCCAGCGCCCAGTCCCGGCTGCGCCGAAGGCCCTCCCGGAGCACCACCTCGGTGAGCCGGCTCAACTGGCCGGTGTGCTCGGCCACCGCCACGAAGTCCTCGGGCGCGACGGTGCCGTGCGCCGGGTGCTCCCAGCGGGCCAGACACTCCACACCCACCAGGCGGCGGTCCCGCAGAGTCACCTTGGGCTGGAAGTAGACCTCCAGCTCGTTCTGGTCCAGTGCTCGGCGCAGATCGCCGGCCAGACCCAACCGGCGCAGTGAACGGGACTCCAGCGCGGGATTGAACAGCTGCACGCTGCCCGGCACCGACTTGGCCGCGGTGGCGGCGAGGTCGACCCGCAGCAGCAGGGTCGCCGCGTCGCTGCCGTGATCCGGGTGTACGGCCACCCCGACAGCGGTGTTGACGTCGAGGGTGAGCGCGTTGAAGACCATCTCGTCGCGGATCTGCTCACGCAACTGGCCGGCCAGCTCAAGTGCCGCCTCGGCGCTCTCCAACCGCAACGTCACCAGGAACTCGTCGCCGCTCGCACGGCCGACCAGCGCCGACGACGGAGCATTGGCGCGCAACCGGTTGGCGACCTCGGCCAGGACCTTGTCCCCCGCGGCGTGGCCCAACGACTCGTTGACCTGCCGCAGCCCGTCCACGTCGAACAGCAGCAGCGCCACCACCTCACCGGGCGCACGGATCTTGACCGCTTCTTCCAGCGCGCCGGTGATTCGGCGCCGGTTGGGCAGCCGCGTCAAGGCATCGTGGTACGCGTCGTGTCGCAGTCGGTCTACCAGCCGGGAGTTTTCCAGGGCGACGGCCGCGTGCGCAGCCACCGTCTCGAACAACGGCACGTCCTTGCGAACGAAGTAGTTGCTGTCGCCGAGCCGGTTGGCCACCTCAAGGGTGCCGATGATGACCTGACCAGACCGCAGTGGCAGCACGATCACGTCCTTGACCCTCTGCCCGGCCAACTCGCCACGCAGGTCGGCGTCGGTGGTCATGCCACGCCCGACCGCGACGACGCGACCTTCGTCGCGAGCCCGCTTCCGCAGGACCGCCGGGGTCTTGGCGAGGTCGAGCAGACCGGGATCGTCATTGCGCGCAGTCAGCAGCACCTCCGGATGCCGGCCCTGAGCGGGTAACCAGAGCGTGGCGTACTCCGCCTGCATCAGCGCGCGCACCCGCAGCAGGAGCGCGTCCGCCAGGGTGCCGTCCTGGCCGCTCTCGACCACCGCCCGACTCAGCTCGTACATGTCGGCGAGGGTGCGGTGCTGTCGGAAGAACTGCGCGTACGCGCGATAGACGATGGAGAGGGCGACGACGAGGGCCGCCAACAGCAGCAGCGACCACCAGGTGACCGCGATGAGAATGAGGACGACCAGACCGCTGGCGATGTTGATGGCAGCGGTGAGCAGTGCCGGCGGACACCGTCGGATGGCCTCCCAGCCCACCTGCCATCCCTGCAGGAGCGTGTGCACTCCGGCCACGGAGAGCAGGCTCACCACGTTGACCATGCTGGCCGCGACGAAAAGTATCAGCCAGGTGCCGGGGCCGATACCCTGCACGGACGGCAGGACCTGCAGCACCAGGACCGCCAGTGACGAGCCGGCAGCGGCTCGAGCGACGTTGAACCAGAACTTCGTCGCACCGAAGCGATGCCGCAGGTGCGTGATGACGGCCGCGAGGGTGTAGATGGTGACCACCGTCAGTGGCCGGACGAGGTAGAACGCCATCACCAACGGAATCTCGGTGAGGGTCACCCCGATCGACTGACGGCGAACGGTGAAGTTGAGCACCGGAAGGCCTGCGGCCACCATGCCGACCAGCAGGGCGGCTGCGAGCGGCCATTCCCCGAACGGCTCAGGAGCAACCAGGCCGACGACTGTGGAGCAGACGACGGCCAGCAGCGCCATTGGCCCGGTGATGAGCCAGGCACGCTCGGTGGAGCGGGGGCCCGCGCGGCCGCTACCCGCCATGCAAAGCCCCCTCACCGCCCCGCTGGTCTACATCGTCGAGATTGTGTTCCTCAGTGGGGTGCCGGCATGTTCCAGATGAAGTCCGCCGTGTGCATGTACCCGTCCCAAGGGCCACCGACGAAGACGCCGGCCGCGAGGGCGGAAAGCACCAAGAACGAGCCAAGCAGCCGGCCCAGCGTTCGACCAGACATTTTTGCTCCTGTCGGGGAAGTGTCACAGGGATGGTGGAGGTTCCACGATCGTGCCACACGGCCCGTATGCGGAGAAGCGCTCGGTGCGGGACCGGTCCGAGCGTTGACTAGGTCGCGCCCTTCGGACAGCCCGCTGTGTCGTGCAGTGCCAGATCAGGGCCCGTTCCGCGCGTCAGGCAATTCGGTCGGCGCTTGATACGACCATCAGCACATTTCACCCATGCTGCGGCGCACCACCTGGCTCGTTGCTTGTGATCACTCCCCGTGACCGACCGCCTCGCACCCCGGGCAGCCAAATACATCGACCACCATACCCGTTTACGCCTTGGACACAAGTGGCCTAGACGGACAAGCCACACGCCGACGCCGAGGGCGATAGCAGCCCCTCGGAGAGCTGTCGGCGGGATGACTCACCACGACAGGCATCGATGGACTACGCCCAGAGCCCCGGCCGAGTCCGGGCGATCCGGTGGAGGCCAGCCAGGGTCGGAGCCGTCATTGGCCCACCCCGAGCGCGAGTCGAATGCGGTGGTCTCGGGTGCCGGCCCGCCGATACTGTCCGGGCTCACCAAGAATCCGAACGGCGAGGTCGACATGAACAGCGATGACGGTACGACGGTGCTGTGGCGCCCAACCGGGCCGAACGAGCTGGCTCTCGTCCGCGAGTCCGGATGGCGGGCATGGCCGCCGCGCCTGCCGGATCAGCCGATCTTCTACCCGGTCCTGAACGAGGACTACGCGGTGATGATCGCCCGGGACTGGAACGTGCCCGCGTCGGGCGTCGGCTACGTGACCCGCTTCCGGGTGGAGTCGGACTTCCTGAGCCGCTACCCGGTCCGCCAGGCAGGCGGAAAGACCATTCTGGAGCTGTGGGTGCCGGCCGAGGAACTGGACGAGTTCAACGCTCACATCGTCGGGCTGATCGAGGTCGTACACGAGTTCCGGTAGCCGCCAGCCGGCGGCGGGGGCGTCATCGGATGATCCCGACGGCCTGGGGCCTGTTGTGCTGGACGACGCCGACGAGAGGCAGCACCGTGGCTGATGCCGGCGGCATCACCGGAGCCGGGCGGCGCAGGTCGACCGCCGCGGCTCGTCGAGCGCCCAGACCGATCTGCCCGCCCACTATCTGCCACAACCAGTTGTCGACGACTGGACTCAGCCGGACTCCGCTAGATCAACGACAACGGCCCCTGATCAGCATCTCTGCTGGTCAGGGGCCGTGTCTGCACCTGGTGGCGGGTAGAGGATTCGAACCTCTGAAGCTTTCGCGACGGATTTACAGGGCGTCAACGATCTTGCTCGTGCATTGCCACTGACCTGCTATTCCTCTCCCCCCAACCTGGCCAAGCAACCAGCCGCCCACCATCTGCCCACACTCACGATTCCGGCAGGAACAACCCGTCGGGAGGCATCCCGTCAGGCCAAACGTCGAAGCTGGGCGGCACATCAAAGATCGCCTCCTCAAGCTGCACTTGCCCACCAGTGAACGCTGCGCTCTCGAAGTGCACCCCTCCGCCAACGAACCTCGCAAAGGTAAAGGACACCACCCCGCCGCTAAACCTCGCCCAGCCGAAGAACACACGTCCGCCACTGAACTTCGCCCTGTCGAAGAGCACCCGCCCGCCACAGAACCTCGCCCTGTCGAAGAGCACCCGGCCCTCACTGAACTCCGCCCCAACGAAGGACACTCGTCCACTACTGAATGTCGTTTTGCCGAAGCTCACCAACCCGCCGCTGAACTTCGCTCCGCCGAAGGAGACTTCCCCTCCATCGAACGTCGCCCCATCGAAGGACACCTGTCCGCCACCAAACGTCGCCCCATCGAAGGACACCTGTCCGCCACTGAACGCCGCCCCATCGAAGGACACTCGTCCACCGCTAAACGCCGCGTTCGTAAAGTCCCCCCCGTCCAGAACTGCGCCGGTGAAGTCGAAGTCGAAGTCGCGCCATGAAACCGGAACATCCTCCGCAAGACGTAGGTGCCTGCCGATGAGGCGGATGACGGTATGACGCACCTCCCGCTCCTCACGAGCGGCCTGGTCGGATTGAATGATTGACGATTGGCTGTCGGCCTTCGTCGGCGCCTCGCTCGTTGCCTGCGGCGGTGTATAGGGCATGCGGAGGTAGGCGCAGAGGACGTCAATGCAGGTCTGTCGCCCCTCGCGCCAGTCATCTGCGAGACCGGCCATGGCGTAGACGCCCGCCAGGCGTACGGCCGCTTTTTCCGACCCGAGCTGCTCGGACGCCTTGGCGAAGCGTTCGTTGAACAGGCGGACACCGTTGCGGTCAGTCTCGATCTTTGCCCGATCGTCGGCCGCCTCAGCGAGAGCCTTGGTCACTTCAGCACGCAGATCCGCAGCGTACGCCAGTTGGTGAGCGAATTCCGCCAGCTCGTTCGTGTGCTCCGCCACCCGCTGCCGACGGTAAGCGACCACCAGGGCGGCGACACCACCGACGCCCGCCACAACGGCAAAGACGAGCTTCAAGAGGTCGAACAACGTGGCCGCTGTGACGGTTGCACCCCGTTCAAGGCCAGGCCAACCGGCGAAGCCGAGCGCCGCAACAATCAGCCCTCCGACTAGCAGCAAGGCAGTTGCGACAGTCAGAGCGATTGACCGGCGGATACCCCAGAGGCGCAGCTTCGGCACGCGACTATCATTGGTTCGAATCGAACCAACCGTGACACGGACCTCGGACCGGGTCGGAACGTGCGGTGCGGGCAACTCCACCCCCTCCTTTTAGCGCACCCCGTCAACACCAGCGCTCAGCAGGGCACTGCCCAGACCAGCAGCAACGTCATCCGAGAGCGTCACCGATCTTGTCATTCATGGTGTCGTCGCCGCCGTCGATGCAGTTGGCGTAGACGCGGAGCAGGACGGCCACGCCGTGGCCCAGGCGCCGGGCGACCTCGGTCGGTGGAACGCCCGCATTCAGCCAGAGCGAGGCCGCCGCGTGCCGCAGGTCGTAGGGCCGGCGGACGAGCGGCGAGGCGACCTGCGATTCGGTCAGCGCCTTCTCGCGGGCGAGCTTCCACCACCGGTCGTAGACCGACTCGGAGAGCGGCCCGCCGTGCAGGCCCCGGAAGAACCGACCGTCCGGACCGACCCCGTGATTCTCGACGTGCGCGCACAGCAGCTCGACGAGCCGGGGCGGGATCGGGACCGTCCGAGTCTCCGCTCTCCCCCGGTGCTTGAGTCCCCGCCGCTCGTGGGAGCCGCCGTCATCGGTCCAGTGCGACCCGGCCCGCGGCGAGGTGCCGGCGAGCACCAGGCGGCCCCAGCGATATTCAATCTTCTCGTGTTCGCAGGACCGGGAAGGCTTGACCGCCGCCAGGTCGTCGAAGTCGGCCCCGCAGTCGGCGCACCGGCCGGCAAGGTCGCAGTCCTCTCGCCGTAGGTCCGCGGCTTCCGAGGGACGCATCCCCGCGTAGTAGAGGCAGCCGAAGAACGCGGTGACCTTGTCGGCTCGTTTGCCGAGAGATTTCACCGCCTCCAGCAGCGTGGCGACCTGGGCCGGGTTCGCCACCACCCGGCGGTCGATGGATTGCGCGACCTCGGGGGCGGTCCACTGGACCCGGTCGACTGGGTTGGAGGCGATCAGCTCCAGCTCGACGGCGTACCCGAGGACGTTGTAGAAGGTCGCTCGCTTCCGCTGGACGCTGGAGGCTGCCGCGGGCTTGCCGTCAAGGCGTACGCACAGGCTGTCGAGGACCCGGCGGGCCATCGCGGGCGAGTCCAGCTCGACTACCGGGAGCGACGCGGTCTCCAGCCAAGCCAGCGCCGCCGCGTGCTCGGTGGGGATCTCGTCGGACCAGCGGCGGGGGTTGAGGCCGTAGAGGTACAGCGCCTCACGGAGGAGGGCGTCAGTCGGTCGGCCCCGCTTTGTCGGCCGGGTCAGGGTGACCGTGATGGACGTCAGCGCTTCGACGATCGAGCGCCGAGTCTTCGCGGCCGCCCGGGGCCACTTCATCTCGACGTACGCGCGGCTGTGCGCGTACCAGGTGGTGGGGTTCTTGGTTCTGGCCTCGGAGACCGGGCGGCCGGTGGCGGGGTCGAAGGGCTCCCCCGCGTTGGCCGCCTGGACCAGCTCGGCGCGGAACGAGTGCGCCAGGGCTTTGGTACGGAACATGTCCTCGAAGCGTTGGCCGCTCACCGCCCAGCGGACCCGCCAGGGACGAGCCTTCCGGTCGGCGCGCTTGGCGATCTCCCAGATCTGGACCTCGTAGCTCTTCATGCGGCGTCCTGCTCCAGGTCGCCGAGCCACCGACCGAGCGCCGACCGGCGGACTCGAAGCTGCCCGTTCGGGAGCTTGATCACCCGTGGTCCCTTGCCGGTCTGCCGCCAGTAGAACCAGGTCGAGCGCGGTACGCGCAGCTCGGCGAGCACTTCCGGCACGGTCAACAACTCCTCGTTCACTGCGTCTCCTCCCCGTCGTGCTGTGCGCTGTGCTGAGTTGCCGAAAGATCTGAAGACCCCTGCGCGGCCCGGTCCTTGGCGGCGAGCAGTTCGGATCGCCAGCGGGCGCGTTCGCTGATCGACCGCATGAGCCGGTGGGTCATTGGGCCGACGTCCGGGTCATCGGGTCGGGCCAACTCCCAGGCGTGCCGGACTCGTTCGGTGGTGTCGCCCTGGTCGTCGACGAGCTGCGTGCCGTCGGTGGTGACGCCGAGCAGTGCCCGGACCCAGGCCCGCGCGTCGTGCTTGTGGTCGGCGAGGGTCTTGCCGGACCAGTCGCGGGAGATGAGGATGCGCCGGCCGCCGATGCCGAGGGTGTCGCGCTGGTGGACCTTGCCCTTGCAGCGGCCGGGCTTGAGCTTGGCGTGTGCCTTCTTCGGCTGGACGCCGTAGAGCAGCCAGTTGGCGCACCGGTCGGTGCAGGGGGTCAATCGGAGTTGCTGCCAGAGCCGGTCGAGGTGCTTGCGTTGCCGGTCGGTGGTCGCCTTGTGGCAGTCGCCGGTGTGCTTGGTGATGTATTTCGTGACGTACCGGATGGTCCGTTCGGCGTCCTCGGTGCCGGGCATGACGCCGCGGGCGTCGACCTGGGCGCCGAAGCGCACGACATGCACGGGTTCGGCGTCCGGGTCGTCGTCGATGGCGTCGAGGGCTTCCGTCCAGGTGGCCAGTTGCTCCCGGGAGTCGGGGTCGACCCATGCCGCTGCCTGCTCGTCCCAGATCGGTAGCCGGTCGAGGGTGTAGCGCTGGACGTCGACCGAGGGCCACCACACCTGGTGGTAGGTCGCCGCCGCCGCGGTGCGGAGCACATCGCGCGGGATGGTGCCCCGGATAGCGAAGTGAGCGTGTGGGGCGAGTCGGCGTTGCGGCTCGACGCAGCCGGCGTACTGGACGTTCCAGCCCTCGCACCGTCGGAGGTTCTGCCAGAACCGATCGAGCAGCCGAGGGAAGTGCACGGCGTCCCAGGCGGCACGGCGGTAGTCGTACCTGGCCGGGTTGACGGGGGTGCCGTCGGGGCGGACCGGGCCGTACGAGTCGAGGGTGAGGGTCAGCCACATCGACGGTTGGTAGGTGGAGCCGTCCGGGGCGGTGTAGGTCTTGCCGACGGTGCGCCGCTCGACCTTGCGCCGGGGCAGTTCGGGGGCATCTTGACGCCGTTTGGTGGAGCGCTTGCGCCGTGGGCCGGGCTCGTCGTCCTGGTCCTCGTCGTCGGTGGCGTGAGGTGGTCCGACGCGCCCGCGCAGGCCCTCAGCGGTGATGGCTTCCTCTACCTCGCGGATTGCCTCGTCGAGGTCGGTCACCTGGTCCCACTGGGCGGCGCGTACGGCCTCGTCGCGGGAGAACTCCAAATGTGCGCGGAACAGGATCAGGGACTTCTGTGCTTCGGTTGCGGGTTCCGGACCGGGTAGGGGCTCGTCGTCGCGGTGCCAGCCCTCGCGGATCTGGGCTTGCCGTAGCCGGCGGTTCTTCTTGGCGCACGGCGGGCACTTGTCCTCGCGGGTCGCGCCGCAGGGCAGGTCGATGACTTCGGTCAGGCCGGTGTCGAGGTCGGTCCGGCGCATGGCGAGCGGGCGGACGCAGACGCCGTACTCGATGGCGATGTCCTTAAGGACGTCGATTGAGCGGGGCAGCGCCATGCGGGCCGCCCGCGACCCCGGGCGAGGAGCAACCGGGGTCGGGGCGGGTTCGAGGCCGGGCAGGGTTGGAGCCGTCATCGGATGATCCCGACGACCTGGGGCCGGTTGTGCTGGACGACGCCGACCGGAGGCAGCACCGCGGCTGATGCCGGCGGCATCACCGGACCCGGCGGCGCGAGTTCAACCGGCTGCGGCTCGTCGTACCAATCGCCCTGCGGCTGATCGGGCTCCGATGCCGGCGGGGTAGCGGGTTCACTGGACAGAACGACCTTGACCAGGGCGAGGAAGGCCAGCGAGGGCACGGCCGCGACGATCCAGCCCCAGACGGAGGGTTCTGCTTCGGCGACCTGAGCGGCGAGGGACAGCAGCGCGAACGCGATCAGGAGCACACCGACCAGGCCAACAGGTCGACCAGTGCGACGGCGGGCGCGGATTTCCAGGCCGAGGTAGATGGCCATCAGCTCGACCGCTACGGCGTTGGCCCAGCCGATCCAGTCGGGCTGACCGTGGGCGACGGTCAGGTCGTGGACGTGGGTGAAGGCGGCGGCGCCGGCCATGGTGCCGATGGCGAGCAGGATCAGCACCCGGACGCCGGACTCGGCGCGTTCGCGGATCATCGGCCGCTGCCGTTGTCGCGGATGGTCAGGGTGATGCTGATCTGTTGGCCGTTGAGGTCGCGGCGGCGGTTGACCATGTGCGCCAGGCCGTGCAGGGCACCGGCGAGCCGGTCCGGGGAGCCGTTGAGTTCGATGTGCAGCGGCTTGAGGCGGTGGGTGCCGAGGAAGAAGCTCTTGAGGGACATCGGTTACCTCCGGGCCGGGGCGACGCGGGTACGGATGTGGTCTGGTGGCTCGCCGAGGGAGGCCACCGCTTCGGAGAGGCAGCGCCACAGCGCCCACGCCTCGTCGGGGGTCAGGTACATGCGGCGCCGGCCGCCACCGACTGCGAGATAGACCGGGTATGCGTCGGGCCGGGCGGGGTCGACGCGCACGGACACGGCCGTGCTGGTGGCACCGTCGATGCCGGGCGCGCGTAGCCGGTAGAAGGTTCGGCCGTCGGTCGGGGCGGTCACCGCGGCTCACCCCCGTCGGTGTCCCGGTCGAGGATGTTCAGCAGCGAGTCGGGCAGCAGTGGTCCGCGACGCTGCCGGGGCAGAGGCGGCCGGGTCGGTTCGGTGGCGGTTTCCCGGCCGACCTGGGCGAGGATGTCCGCCGCGTCGGCCGGTGCCGGGTACTCGGCGGCCAGCTCCCGGATGTGATCGTCGGAGATGTAGGAGAAGCGGACTCGGGCTGGCTCGGGGGTGCCGTCGAGGATCACGTAGCCGACGCCCTTCGCCCAGCGGGGCATCTGGTCGGCGAGGGCGCCCCGGTTGCGGGCACCGTCGCCCAACACGAGGTCGACCTGGGCGGCCTCGGTCATGCCGAGCGCGATGCGGGTCGGGAACAGGTCCCGGAAGGGCAGCACCTCCTTGCGGGGGTCCTGCAAGGCGGCCACCACCAGGACGCCGACGCCGGCACCCTGCGACAGCAGCAGCCCGAGTGAGCCGGCGATGCGCTTGCGCAGGTCGACGTCCTGGAGGTACGCGGTCAGTGCCGCCATCTCATCGATGACGACCACGACTAGGGGGTCATCCAGGGTCGGCGTGTGAACCCGCACCGCGCCGGCAAGCCGGGTCTGCCGCTCCCGCATCACCGTCACGGCCTCGTCGAGCAGATCGGCCATGGCCTCGAACGACTTGCAGGCGAAGCGAGCGAACAGCGGCCGACCCATGGCGAACTCCATGCCGCCCTTGGGATCGATCACCCAGAGCCGGACCAGCCCGGAGGAGATCCCACCGGCCAGGACCCGGACCAACGACCACAGCACCGAGCCCTTCCCGGAGCGGGTGGCGCCGCCGATGAGGACGTGAGTGGCGAGCAAGTGCAGGCACCAGTGCCGCAGGTCTTCCCGTCGCGCCAGGGGCAGCGCGGTGAAGTCGGGCACCGACGGGACGTCGAACGGGTCGACCAGGGTGCGCAGCGCATCCGTGCGGACAACCACCAGGTAGACCACCGACGGTCGGTCCCGGAACCGCAGCCGGTCCACCGCGCCCAGGACCAGCGCCCAATAGCCCGACCGGATCGGCGGGTCATCGGGGCGCTCGGAGTAGACCCGGGCGTGCCGCCGGCCGAAGGCGTACGCCAGGTTCGCCGTTGCCCTTTGAAATTCCTCCGGTGTCTGGCCGCGGACCATGCGGATGGTCAGCACGTCTAGCGCCTGATCCGAGCGGACCCGCAGCAGCTCCGGCAGGACCGTGCGATGGTCGTACACCTTAGCCAGGCCGCAGAGCGTCATTGCCTCGCGCCAGGCCCGCTGGTAGACGAAGAGTTGGCGGAACCGGCCGAGGATCGGACCGGCGCACCAGGTCCACCAGGACGATTCGTGCCGCCACCGCCACAGCGCCGACGCGGCAGCGGCCAGGACCACGGGCACGATCACGCCGACCCGACCGAATTCCCGGTAGAGGCTCACCCCGGCCACGACCAGGCCGACGGCGACCGGGTGGCGAAGACACCACCACAGGCCCCGCCACAGCCACCGCAGCACCAGGCCGATCGCAATCAGCCAGACCGGCAGCTCCAGCCTGCGCGGGCGGATCACCATCAGGTCCCCGGCGGTGGTCATCACGACCTCGCCACGCGGCCGGCGGATCATCGGGCACCCGCCACTGTGGGCCGCCGCAGGACGGCAGGGATACGCTTGGACATGTCACTACCTCTCTCGACAGAGCAGGGGAAAGAGACAGAGGGCGGGGCTGCCGTCCGCCAAGACCTGACAGCCCCGCCCCCACCAGATGCGGCTACTGCGCCGCCTTCGTCGCCACGCCCGCCGGGGCACGCATCCCGGTCGCCCGCAGCGAATACGCCATCCGACCGTTGTTGCCCACGTACGGCGTGACGGTCATGCCGTCGAACTCCACCGCCTCGAACAGGCCACCCGTCGGCGGCACCGGCTGATAGTCCGCCGAGATCTTCACCGTCGTCTCTCGGGAGCGCTTGCCAAGCTCCGGGTCCAGGTCCATCACCCGGACCTGCCACACCCGCTGGCCGGTCAGCTTGTCCTTCGCCGGGCTACGCCGGCCGGTCTTCTCGTCGTAGTCCTCGACCTCGCCCAGAGACTCGGGCACCAACGCGCACCCCGCCGGGAACACGTCCTCACACCGCACCGCGAACCTCGTGCCGCCACGCAGAGCCATCGCTCAACCTCCAACTTGTTAACTTGTCTGCCAAGTTGAGTCCAAGGTAGATGGCACTTGGCAGACAAGTCAACAAGTTTCACCGGTGCGACTGCGCCGCACGGCGGCCTCCGCTACTAACTGAGCGCCCCCGGGGATCACCAAGGCCGCGAGGGCACTGACAGCCGAGTCCTACGCGCGGTGCTCTCGGGATGACGCCGACCATGTCTTCAGGCCGACCTATGTTGCGGGTAGCCAGTGCGGCAAGGGCCAGGCACAGCCGGAGCGCCGCGCCTGCCACCATCGTTTTGCTGGTCAGACTCACGATCTATGGTTCAATTCGGCTCGTAGCCGCCATCCGCCGCCTACTAGGTTCGAATACTCGGTAGATATAACAGCTACCAATTTCGGCGTGTTGCAAGTTGCTAGGAAACCCGGTGGGTAAGTTGAGGTTCGCACCGAAGGTAAGGTTTGGAACGTTAGGTTCGTTGAACGTTGAACGCAACGCGAAACGTTCTGAACCCACCCGCTGCTGCCGGCCGTCGAGGCCCGGCACGGAGGAAGCCCCCGCTCCCGGCCCGTGAAGACGAGAAGCGGAGGCTCCGCCCGAGAAGGGATGGGCCTTCCTAAACGGAGGGCTCATCCCCCTCACCCTTGGCATCGGTCCCGACTGCCACCAGCGTCAACAGCCTGATGATCAGAGCTACCAGCTCAATCAACGTGCCAACTCCAGCCGTTCGGGAACTCCGCCGCCTGCCAGGAGCGCGTCTTTTGCGGCCCAGGCTTCTTCTACTTGGCATAAACAATGATCTCCAATTGATCGGAGAGGCGCTGGTCGCCTACTGCGGGGTAAGGAAGACGACCGCCCGGCCAGTTTGGTGATCAGTGAAGTGCCATCGTGATGCTAGCGGCCTATCCGTAATTGATGGTGCGACGCGCGCGCGACTGTCGAGACTTGTGAAGCGACTGACTCACCGAACCGATGCGTGTAGAGCGAAGAACGGCAGGGAACCAGTGATCCCATGAACAACGGCAGCCAATCCGTGGATGAGAAGCACTCACGTCCGGCGGGCGTAGACGACACGACTGTCGAAGCGCTCGGCGAGTTGAGCAAGGCGCTGGAGACGATCCATCGAGTGCGAGGGCACCTCTACTCGGCGCACCAGCTCGTCGGCGGCGCGGATCTGACCCTCGACCGGGTGGTGAAGCTACTTCGCGAGGCCGGACACGACGAGATGGCCGACCGGGTTGAGCACGAGCTGTTGGGGCGGAACCTGCTACCTGGTCGGTGGACTTTCCAGATCGTGGAGGAGTTCGACGACGGCTACTACGCCGCGTTCCAGGAGATCGAGCGGGACGCGCGGGAGAAGCTAGCCGGCGGCCGGCGACACATCTTCGAGGCGGAGATGAAGGAGCGGCGCCGCACCCACGGGATGCCAGGGCACGAAGCTACGCCGTAGCGCTGCCGCCGAAGCCGTTCGGGATCATCGAGGCCAGGGCGTTGGCTCGGGCCTCGATGATCCTCATTCGCGCCAGGTACTCGGCCGGTTCCCGGTGCGCGGCCTGGCTGGTGACCTGGCCGGGCCACTTGCGGTAAAGCAGGCCGTACTCCCTGGTGAAGCAGCCCGCGGTGACCGCGTTGGCGGCAAGCAGGAGGCCGGTGTCCTCGGAGGCCGGCAGGGCCATCCAGCCGCCCAGAGCGAAGACGAGATCTCGCCGCAGGCACAGGGTCGCCGGGTGCACCGATGCTCGGTAGTCGTTGGCCTTCCAGAACGCCAGGACCCCACCGCGGTCGATGACCCCGCCGGCCGGGTCCTTGTCCCATCCGGCGGTCGAGCCGTCGGGCAGCAGGTCGAGTACCCGCGAGGTGGTCCAGCCGATCTGCGGGTGGGCGTCGAACGCGGCAATGTCCCGGCCGAGCGCGCCAGGGGTCAACTGGTCGTCAGCGTCCAGCACCTTGATGAGTTGCCCGGAGACCCGGGAAAGAGCGAGGGTACGGGCAACGCCAGGCCCACCGGGACGGCCGGTGCCCAGACTGATCCGGGGATCGTCGGGCAGAGCGTCGGCCAGGGCGCCGGTCTGCCCGTCCTCCTGGACGAGCCATTCCCAGTCCCAGCCGGCTGGCATCTCCTGCTTGGCCAACGACTCGTAGGCGCCAGGCAGGTGCTCGATGCTGGGCGCGTGAACCGGGGTGATGACCGAGACAAGCTGCGTCAAGTTCTCCACCGCTGGAGTTTGTGGGAGTAGACAAGCTCGGTGCGGTCGCCCGGCATCACCACGTCGGCGACCTCGACGACTCGGCCAGTGATGTCGACCGAGGTCTTCCGCACGGTGAGCACGGAAACGCCCGGGTCGATGTCCAACAGCTCGGCCTCATCCGGCGACGGCGGACGCGCCCGGATCTCGTCGTCGATCCGGTCCAGCTCGATGCCCAGCGTGTAGAGCTGGTGCTGCGTGCCGCCCGGCCACGGCTCCTTGCCTGCGTCGAGCAGGTCCGGGTTCGCGGCCACCATGTCATAAGGCAGGTAGGAGTACGACACGGTCAGTGGCGCGTTCTCGTGCCGGGAGGACGTCCAGTAGACCCGGCGCAGCAGCGAAGTGCCCGCCTCGACCTGTAAGGCCGCCGCCATCTCCGCGTTCGCCTCCACCCGCGAATACTCGGCGTGAAACTTCAGGTCGTCGACGGTCAGGCCGGTGTCATGCTCGGTGGCACCGGTCTTCAGCCTTTCGTCCTCATCGAGCAGGACGCGATCCTTCTCCCACTGGTACCGCTCGGTGTTGCGACGGCGTACCCGTTGGCGGGGTGCCCGGACGTAGGTGCCGCGCCCCTGCTCCGCGCGGACCAGGCCCCATTCCCGGAGCTGTCGGATGGCGTTGCGGACGCTCGTTCGCGACAGGCCCGAGGTGTCGGCCAACTCGGTCTCGCTGGGCATCAGAGTGCCGGGGGCAAGTTCGCCGCTCACGATCTTCGCCCGCAACTCTTCTGCGAGTTGCAGGTAGCGAGGGCGCCAGTCCCGGCCTTGCACACCGGTCACCGTACCCCCTAGACGTTCCAACGTCTGCCAGGTGGTGCCGCCGGCGGGCCGCTCAGGAACCGCCGGTACGGCTACCGCTGCGCGCGGTGGCCGCGCAGGGCGCAGGCCAGGAGTACGAGGAACGGCTGAGCCCCGACGGGTATTGGCATTCACCGCGTCTCTCCGGCCCGCTCGCCGCCTTCTGCCGGTGTCAGCATCTCCAGCTGGGCGTACACCAGCTCGTCAATGAGCCGGTCTACCTGCGCGGACGACAGGAGCACGGTCTGCGTCGCGCCGTATCGGGTCGCGTCGAGCTTCACGGCCAGGTCCCGGCGGGCGAACCGATCGACGACCAGTTGGACGGTGACCCAGCCGGTCCGCTCCCGCCCAATGGTGGAGAGAAGCCCACGGTGCATCGGGTCGTTCGGTCCGCAGCCTCGACACCAGACCGGGCACACGACCGGCGCGATCGACGACGGCGACCGACCCTCTGGAATGGCAGCGCCCTCACTCATCGCCGGCCCCCTGCTCCCCGGTGGCCTGCGCCAGCGACCCACGAAGGTGCTCGACTAGCTGGGCCGCCTGCGGCAAGGACAGCTCCGCCCAGGCGTTCCCGGCCCGACACGTCACGTGAACGCCGACCATGGGACCACCCAGAGCCTCACTGCTGATGAGGTACGTGACGACAAGGCCGCCCGCTCGACTGTCGCCGGCCCGCTGCATGGGGCCGCGATGGCGGCGGGCCATGTGCGTCATCACCGGCGGCACCAGGTAGCCGCAGCGATCCGGGGCGCACCAGTCCGGATGGCTCGTGATTGGAGCCGGCTTGTTCGTACGACTCATCGCGGCCACCGCCCGCCGTTGCCTCGGAAAACTTGGGCTTGTGTCATGAGGGGCGCATACCGGAGCACAGGCAATGGACGGGTGGCGCCTGTCGACCACCGCGGCGAGGAGGTCGTAGAAGCCGCGCGCGGACTCGACTGACCGATGCTGCTGATATCCGGGGCAGATGGGCATGGGCGCCTCCGAGACCACCGGGACGAGAGCCAATGGTGCCGACGGTGAGAGCCGGACATCGCACCTCCACAGGTAGGCGGGGACCGGTGGCCAGCTACGGGGGAATGCAGCCGGCCACCGGCCCGGATGAAGGCACGGCGCACCGTCCGACGCCGGACGGGTCGGGTATCGCCGAGCCAACTTGTACGCGCGGCTACCGCAACCGGCCCGACAGGACGCCGCGCATCAGGTGCGGCCAGGCCGGCGCGAAACCCCTGGCACGGACCGTCACCGCAGCCGCACACCAGGAAACGTATCTACAAGTAGACGAGTTGTCTAGACGTCGAAACGGGTCACTTGGTTGGCACTTGGTAAGACAAGTGCCAGGTACGGTGAGCAGGTGCCCACCCCGCACTACGGCCAACCGCGGTATCGAGTCATCGCCGACAAACTAAGAGCAAATATCGAGGCCGGCTTGATCCCACCTGGAGCCCTCCTGCCTCCTGAGAGCACTCTCTCGGCCGACTACAGGGCAAGTCGCGGCACGATCCGCCAAGCGATTGCTGCGCTTCGGCAGGCGGGCCTCGTTGTCACTGAGCATGGCCGCGGCACTTACGCGCGGCCGCGCCCCCTTGAGCAAACCCGGCCGGCCGACACTACTGAACCTGAAACAAGGCAGCGTCAGATCCCGGCCGAGGCTGACTTAGCGATGCTTTTTGAAGTACGGGTCGGAGCGGCACTTATCGAACAAGAGACTGTCATGCGAAATGACGGAGGAGTCGTTAGGGCAGTCGTCCGCACCTATCGACTAGCAGACTGACGGGCGGCATTCCGCTGTTCGACGAGCGGAAGACTCTCTTGCTGGCGACCTCCTCCAAGGCCAGAGAAGCCGCCACTCGCACAGCATGGCCGAGTCGGAAACACGACACTTCGAGATGAGCAGTTCACCCTTTTAGTACGATTTTAAGGGAATTTGCCACCCCTTACACCTGGTTGATGACAAAGATATGCTCCCTCGAAACATTACGAGGAGCCGCCTGTGCGCTATATCAACGTTCGCCCTTCGCAGGTCAACCTTGATCCGGACAATCCTCGCCTGCCAGACGGAACCACGAGCGACCGTGAGGCAATTAACCGACTCCTAGACGAAGGCCTTGAGAGCCTCATTAACCTTGCGCGGGATTTGGCGCAGACCGGGGAGTCAAACCCGGCGGAGCTTCCGATCGCGGTGAAGCAAGGCAATAAGTATCTGATCCTCGAAGGCAACAGGCGTTTCGCCGCGCTTAAGTTGCTACGAGATCCCGCCTTGGCCTACGACAATGAGCACGAGCGAGCTTTCCGCCGAGCGGCCGCTCTTGGGACACCACCGTCCGCAATCTATACACTCGTCTGCAAGAGCAAAGAAGAGGCAGACCGCTGGATCGTCTACCGCCATACTGGCGAGAATGGTGGGCGGGGCACCAAGCGTTGGAGCGCGGAGCAAGCAGCAACGTACCGCCGCCGAGCCAAAAAGGTTGTAGACGCAGGAACAGATCGTTCGATAACCATCGCAGATGAGTTAGCGGAAGCTTACGCTGCCGATCCGGAGGTTGTTGAACTCGTACGGAGAGTGCGGCGCGACAAACTGACGAATATCGGCCGGTTTTTCTCTAAAGATGTACTTCTAACGTTGCATTTCACGATCGAGACGGACAAGTCGTCCAACATACGAGAAAAGACGCTATGGGTCCGTCACGATGCCGGCCAGCTACGTGACTTCTTCATGTGGTCCTTTGGCTACATCCTCAATCATACTGTGGACGCCTATAAGAATCCTGACATACGCAAGGATCTTCTTATCTCTGCCGGCCACGTGACTCCCAGCAATTCAGATGCAGCCGACAGGCCCTTCCGCCTAGCGACCGGCCCCACCTCCAGGCCGCCGACAAAAGCGTCAGCCGCCGGCGCTGAGCACACCGCCGCGTCACACAGCGGCCCCGGGAACCAAGAGGATCGGCAGGCTACCGAAGACTCTGGTTCTCCGCAGGAGAACACGCCGTCCGAAGGTGTGGACAATTCTAATGCACCGGAAACCCGGGCCAGAAGACGGGCCGAGGCGAAACCGGACCGGTTTCTGCTTCAAGGGCTGCGGCTACCCAATCACCCGCGCCGAGTACAGGATCTCATCAAGGAATGCAGGACTGTTGATGTGGAGCTGTACCCCGGAGTCGCATGTGTCATGGCGAGAGTTATCGTCGAACTCTCCGTCTCAAGCGAAGAAGTTTTGAAGCTATCTGGGGCGAGCGAAGGGGAGCCCCTGAAAGACAAGATCATAAAGATGCTAAAATATCTCGATCCGGATATCGAGAAGCGAAAGCGAGACCAAGGACTTGCGCAAGCGTTCTTCGAAGCGTCGGAAATTGGAATGCAGTACCTGAATGGCTTTGTGCATAATCCCAACGTCCGGCCTGATCATCACCTGGCCAGGAGGTATAGTGACGCCTTCCGACCCTTCCTCGAACGAGTAGACGAGGCGCTCTAAGTATGCGCTTCATCTCCCCCCTCCGCTATCCGGGCGGCAAAGCCAAGCTAGGCCCGTACTTTGCCCGCATTCTGGCCAGCCAGCCCGCAACCATCGAGACGTACGCCGAGCCATATGCTGGAGGAGTCGGTGCCGGCCTGCACCTTCTGGCGGAGGGCCATATCAGTCACCTGATGGTTAACGACCTGAATCCCGGGATCGCCGCGCTATGGCGCTGCATAATCCAGCAGCCCGATGAAATCATCGAACGAATTCAGTCTGAGGACGTCAGCCTCGATGCTTGGCACCGGCATCGAGACGTTTACCTGAACCCAGCAGATAAAAGCGACCTCGATTTAGGATTCTCTACATTTTTTTTAAATAGATGCAACCGCTCAGGCATTCTCACGGCCCGGCCCATTGGCGGACTCGACCAGTCCGGTAAATGGAAGATTGATGCCCGATTCAACCGAGCAGAACTCGCCGCCCGAATCCGAAAGATTGGATCACTTCCGGGAAGTATTTCTGTTTCGGAGAAGCCTGCCCTCGACTTCTTAGCAGCGGTGTCACGGCGAGTGAAACCTGTTTTACTTTACGTTGACCCGCCATATCTGGTAAAAGGCGAAGAGCTCTATATGAGCTCTCACTCTTGGAGTGATCACGAAAAACTGGCGGAAGCGCTCTCCAAGTCGCGGCACCCGTGGATCCTAACCTACGACGTCGACGATCGAGTCCGCAGCTTATACCCCTCCAATAGGTGCCTAAGATACAGCATCTCCCACACAGCACAGACACAGAAAGTTGGTCGGGAGTTTATGCTGTTCAGTAGAGGCTTGAGAGTCGACGACGTATCGGTTGCTTCCAGTCGGGTTGGCTCATGGGTGGAGCCCGATGCCCAAGCAATGTCAACGCGCACAGATTCCCTGCAACAGCCATTGTTCGCTGACATTCCCGGTGCTTGAAGCCTGAGTAGTCGGCTTTGGGATTCGCTGGAATTCCAGGCCCGCATCGCGGGACTGCCGACACGTCCAACCGCAGAGCGGTAGCGGCCGGCAGGGCTGCACCGATGCCCACTCGGGCGGAAGTCGTTGCAGGGCTGCTCCGGGCAATCGACTGCCGAATAGCTCTATTCTGGATCAAGGCACCGCGCTCCGCGCGGCGCGGGCGGTGAGCCGGCCGGCGGCAAGCCGCCCCGGTCGCCTCCGGCGCCGGGGCGGAGAGCCACCGACTGCCGCCGGACCGCCGCCCCGAACTTCTCCGACCTAGAAGCAGCACGACCACGGCCAGGCGGTACGGAAGCCGGCAGGTCGACCTGATCGAGGGCCAAGGCTTCCGACTGCCGCGCCAGTCCAACCCCGGGACTGACTTGCCCCCGGCCCAACTCCCGCAGCGGCAGAGCCCGACAAGCAGCCCTCAGCCGGTCGCTCCAGGCACGGCCCATGTCAGGCCGGCAAATCACTAGAGCATGAGCGTCCGCAGCCCCAGGAGAGCCCTGAGGGGCAAGATCGACCTGCCCACCATCTGCCCACAACCAGTCGGCAACGACTGGACTCAGCCAGACTCAGCTAGATCAACGACAACGACCCCTGATCAGCATCTCTGCTGGTCAGGGGCCTCGTCTGCACCTGGTGGCGGGTAGAGGATTCGAACCTCTGAAGCTTTCGCGACGGATTTACAGTCCGCTCCCATTGGCCGCTCGGGCAACCCGCCAGGGCACCCCACCGCGTCGTAACGCGGCGGCGGAAGCAAGGATAGCGGCTTCCCCCGGGACCTCCGCAACCGGGTACGGTCAGGGGGTCGTGCCGCTGGTCGGCGGCCGACGGCAAGCCCAGACCGCCGGACAGCAGGAGCAGAAACATGGCAGCGAACCCGTCGTTCGACATCGTGAGCAAGGTTGACCGCCAGGAGGTCGACAACGCCCTTCGGCAGGCGGAAAAGGAGCTCGCGACGCGGTTCGACTTCCGCGGCACCGGTGCGGAGATCTCCTGGTCCGGCGAGGAGGCGATCGGTCTTCAGGCGGAGACCGAGGAGCGGGTCCTCGCCGCACTGGACGTGTTCAAGGAGAAGCTGGTCAAGCGGAACATTTCACTGAAGTCGTTGGACGCTGGCGAGCCGCGCCCGTCCGGCAAGATTTTCAAGATCGACTGCAAGGTGATCCAGGGCATCGAGACGGACAAGGCCAAGGCGATCAGCAAGAAGATCCGCGACGAGGGCCCCAAGGGCGTGCAGGCGCAGATCCAGGGCGACCAGCTACGGGTCACCGGCAAGAAGAGGGACGACCTCCAGGCGGTCATCTCGCTGCTCAAGGGTGAGGACTTCGGCGTCGCCCTCCAGTTCAACAACTACAGGTAAGGCGGCGACCCCCGGCCTGGTAGGCGGGTCGATCATGCTGCAAAGCTGACCCAGATGACCGCCCAGAGTCACTGGCAGGCGTGGCATGAGCCGTACGCCGACGAAAACTCCCCGCTGTCTCGTCGGCTGCGGCTGGTCCAGCAGCACATTGCCTCGTGGCTTGATCAGCGCTTCGACGAACGGCTGACTGCGATAAGCGTGTGCGCGGGGCAGGGTCATGACCTCATCGGCGTCCTCGCCTCAAGGGCTGATGCTCAGCGTGTACGCGGAACCCTGCTTGAGTTCGACTCGGGCAATGTGACTGCCGCTCAGGCCGCCGCCAATCAGGCCGGGATCTCCAACATCGTGATCAGGCAGGCCGACGCGGGCCAACTCTCCGCGTATGCGGGGATCGTTCCGGCCGACCTGGTGCTCATGGTCGGGGTCTTCGGCAACATCTCGGACGCAGACGTGAAGCGAACCGTTGCTGCCCTGCCCCGGCTGTGTGCTGAGGGTGCCACCGTGATCTGGACCAGGACCCGGCGAGACCCGGACCTGACGCCAGCTGTACGGGAGTGGCTCCGGGATACCGGCTTCGTGGAGCAGGCATTCCACGCTCCAGACGATGTGCAATTCTCGGTGGGCGTTAACCGGTTCGAAGGGTCTCCACAGCTTTTGGACCCTGCGGGAACCATCTTCACGTTCCGGCACTGACGCCAACTGGTCGCTGCCCTATATCTAGCTCTCTGGCCAGGCAACCGATACGCAGCCGACGGCGCCGCGATCCGTTCACCAGCGGGAGAGGGCCGTGTCCTACTGCCTGATGCGCTCCGGATGCACACCGTCGACCATGTCGTGCCCCGGCACCTGGATGCAGAGCGCCCCCGGCTCTGCCCCGCACACCGGGCAGCGCCGCCAATCCTCGATCGAGCCCGGATCGTGCCCCAGTTCAGCAGCCATGCGGCTGATTTCCACCGCCGCCTGATGCAGGTCGTCGTCCTGATGCCGGGTAGCGGCCCGATGGACCTTGCGCACCGCGCTCTTCGCACGCTCTTCCATGGGATCAGGGTCGGGGTCGGGCATGGCAGCGTCGTTCCCGGGATACGCGACCTGAAACGGATTCAGTTGCCGAGCGGCGGGGTTCAGCGGTCGGCCGTCGAAACACCCAGGCAGGCATGAACCTCCGGGTCGGCATGGACCAACCAAGGCCGTCGTCAACCACCGGGTCGGCGTCGACCGCCCCAGCCCGGCGGCGGCTCGCTCCGCTCGTCAGGCGGGAGTCCATCGACGACAAGGCATGGACAGTCGGGTTCAGTAGACGAGGCTGTACCAGTGCTCGGTCTCGCCGGGCAGTGGCACCAACCGCACCTTGGTGCCACCCGGGTGGTCGAACATGCGCACCCCGTCGCCGAGCAGCACCGGGGCGAAGAACATCAGGATCTCGTCGAGCAGACCAGCCTCGATGCATTGCTTGGCGACATTCGCGCCGAGGATGTTGACGTACCGGTCCCCGGCGGCCTCCTTGGCCTGGGCGACGGCGGTGTGCAGGTCACCGACGAACGTGACGTCGGCGGGTGGCTCGGCCGGTGGTTGGTGGGTGAGGACGAACACCGGCCCGTGGTACTGGCCGCCGAACGCGCCTTCGCTGTCGGTGCCGCGGTTGGGGTCGTCGCCGCCGAAGGTGCCGTTGCCGGCCAGGATCGCGCCGACGCTGTGCAGCAGGCGCTCCGCCGTCGGGTTTTCGCCGCCGAGGTGGTCGGTCAGCCAGGACATGTCGCCGCCGGGGCCGGCGATGTAGCCGTCGAGTGACGCCGTCGCCGAATATAGAACCTTGGCCATGCGCCCAGGGTAGGCGGCGGAACTCGGACTCCTTGAAGTCGGGGTATCCGCCGCGCAGGAACACCCCGACTTCAAGGAACCCGAGTGAATCAAGCCCGCACGGAACGCACGCCCGCGGAAGACGGCGGGGTCAGACCGTCACGGGCTGTTCGGCGCGTACCGCCGTGTTTTCCGCACGGGCGATGGGTCCGGCGGGCAGCGCGGCGACCGCGGCCCCGACTGCGACGGCCGCTCCGGCGAAGAGGAACGCCCAGCTGACGCCGCCGGTGTGGTCCACGATCAGGCCGGCCACGGAGCCGCCGGCCGCGCTCGACGCGACCGCCACGGTGACCACCCAGGTGTACGCCTCGTTCAGCATTCCGGCCGGGGCGATCCGGCCGACCAGGGTGTTCTCCAGGGTCAGCGCGGGCGCGATGGCGGCCCCGCCGACGACCAACGCGACGCCCAGCGCCAGCGGGGTGGGCATCACCGCGAACACCACGAAGGTGCCGGCCACGGCGGAGAGCAGCAGGGCGAACTGGCGGGTCATGTTGGGTGCCGGCTTGCGGACGCCGAACCAGAACCCGCCGATGGCGCTGCCGACCCCCCAGACGGCGAGCAGAATGCCGGCCAGGCTCTCCGGGTCGTCGGTGGTGTGGCCGCTCGCGTACGCCGGGACGATCACCCCGGCGGCGCCGAACGCGATGCCGAGGCTGGCCACGCAGACCAGCAGGGCCGGGAATCCACCGACCCGCAGCGGCCCGAGCCCTCTGGCGTGGTGCTCCTTCGCGTGCGGGCGCCAGCCGCGCATCACCTCGCCGAGGGCCACGGCGGTCGTGCCGACCAGGGTGACCACTGCCGCGCCGATCAGCGCGGCTGCCGCGTCGGCGAACAGCACGAAGCCGGCGACGAGCAGCGGGCCGAGCACGAAGACGATCTCGAACAGCGACGTCTCGGCGGCCAGCGCGGTGTTGCGCAGGGCGTACCGGCCGGAGCTGGGGCTGGTCAGGTCGTTCCAGGCGTTACGGATGGCGGCGGTGAGCGGCGGGTACGTGGCGCCGGCCACGGCACTGGCGAGGTAGATGGTGGGTAGGGCGTCGTCACCCGAGCGGCTGGCCAGCAGCAGCGCGATGAGCGCCACCGGGTGGGCCACGGCGGTGACCAGCAGGACGGGGGTGGGCCCGACCCGGTCGGCGACCCGGCCGGCCACGGGGCTGAGCGCGGCACCGGCGACGGCGTAGATCCCGCCCGCGATGGCGGCCAGCGCGTACCGCCCGGTCACCTGCTCGACCACCAGGAGCAGCGCCAGTGGGGTCATGCCGATCCCGAGTCGCCCGATGATGCCGGTGATCAGCAGCATCGGTGCGCCGGGGATCCGCCACACACCCAGGTACTGACGCAGCGCGGCCACCGAAACCTCCGAAAATGTAATGAGCGTGAGCCGTTACGACCCTAACGCCGCCGCCTGACGGGACGACACCTGATATCAGCCTCGACACAGCGCTCCGCCCGTACCCGGCGTGACCGGGTACGGGCGGAGGCGTAAATCAGTGGGTCAGCGCTGGAACTGCACTGGCCCCGCGTTGGCGGCCATCTGCTCCAGCCGGGCGACCCGGTCCTCCATCTTGGGGTGGGTGGAGAAGAGCGCCGCCATGCCGCCGCCCCGGAACGGGTTGGCGATCATGAGGTGGGCGGTGCTGGTGAGCTGGCCCTGGGCCGGCAACGGCCGACGGCGGGCCACCGCGTCGATCTTGCGGAGCGCGCTGGCCAGGGCCAGCGGGTCGCGGCTCAACTCGGCACCCGAGGCGTCCGCCTGGAACTCACGGCTCCGGCTGATCGCCAACTGGATCACCGTGGCCGCGATTGGGCCGAGGATCAGGGTGAGCAGCAGCACGGCCGGGTTCGGCCGGTCCTCGTCGTCCCCGCCGCCCAGCGGGATGAAGAAGGCGAGGTTCGCCAGCAGGGTGATGATGCTGGCCAGACCCGCCGCCACGCTGGAGATCAGGATGTCCCGGTTGTAGACGTGTGACAGCTCGTGCCCGATCACACCGCGCAGCTCGCGGTAG
Source organism: Micromonospora sp. M61 (assembly GCF_018070245.1). Lineage (NCBI taxonomy): Bacteria > Bacillati > Actinomycetota > Actinomycetes > Micromonosporales > Micromonosporaceae > Micromonospora > Micromonospora sp. M61. The sequence continues at coordinate 57,337 of NZ_JAGPYA010000006.1, forward strand.
TCGAGGATCTCGGTGATCCCCTGGGTCACGCACACCGCCGCGTGCTGCGGGTTACGACCCGTGGCGAACGCGTTGGGCTGCGAGGTCGGGCTCACGTAGAGGCGCGGCATCGGCTGCTGGGCGTCGGTAGCCAGCTCCCGCACCATCCGGTACAGCTCGGGGAACTGTGCCTCGGTGACTGGTTGCGCCCTCATCGAGCGCAGTGCGAGCTTGTCGGAGTAGAAGTAGGTGACGCCGTTCATGACCAGTGAGACGACGACAGCGATGACCAGACCGCCACTGCCGCCGAACCAGTAGCCCACCGCGAGGATCAGGGCGCTGAGCAGGCCAAGCAGCGCTGCGGTCTTCAGACGGTTGTGGTGCACGATGTCTCCTTCGGTGCACGGATCGCCGGGATCCGCTGACCGGTGTAACAACCCGGTACCCACCAACCATCCGTCTCAACGCTGAGAGTTCACTGAGACGAGGCGCAGGTCAGGTCAGTGGCGGGCCAGATCGAGCACCAGCTGAGGGGCGACGCCGAGCACCACGGCGGCCACCGTCGCCACCGCCAGCACCACGGCCACCACACCCACCACGGGTACGGCAGCCGCACCGCCACCGGCTTGCGCCGCGGCCGGGCCGGGCGTCGTCGTCGCCGGCGCCCAGAGCGCGGCGGTCACCCGCAGGTAGTAGGCGAGCCCGATCACCGCGTTCAGCGCCACCACGAGCGCCAGCCAGGCCGCCCCACCGTCGAGCAGCGCCCGGACCACTGTCACCTTCGCGAACAGGCCGGCGAGCCCCGGCGGCAGGCCCGCCAGGCCCACCAGCGCGAGACCGAGCGCCGCAGCCCGCCAGGGGTGCCTGCGGGCCGCCCCACGGAGGTCGTCCAGCGTGCCGCCGTCCGCACCGGCCGGGCGCAGCGCGGTCACAGCGGCGAACGCGGCCAACTCCAACACCACGAAGAAGACGGCGTACGCCATCGCGGCGGCGTACGCGGCGGAGCGTGCCTCGTCGGTGCGGCCGGCGGCCAGCGCCAAAGCCCCCAGCGGGGCGAGGATGTAGCCGGCCTGCGCGACGGACGACCAGGCCAGCAGCCGGACGGTACGCCGCTGGCGCAGCGCGACCAGGTTGCCGACGGTCATGGTGAGCACCGCGAGCAGGGCGAGCACCGGGCCGGTCTGATCCGGCGGGAGTGCCCGCTGCACGACGGCGAGCAGTGCGACCAGGCCGCCCAGCTTCGACGCCGTCGACAGGTACGCGGCCACCGGCAGCGGCGCGCCGTCGTAGGTGGCCGGCGCCCACGCGTGGAACGGCACCGCCGCCACCTTGAAGGCCAGCCCGACCAGCAGCACCGCCACCGCGGCCGTGGTCAGCGGCAGGTCCCGCAACTCCGGCCGTTCGGCGAGCAACGCGCTGAGCCGGTCCAGGTGCAGCCCACCGGTCACCGCGTACAGCAGCGCCGCGCCGAGCAGGGTCAGCGTGGTCGCCACCACGCTGACCACGAAGAACGTCACCGCCGCCTCGGCGCTGGCGAGGCTCCCTCGACGCAGGCCCACCAGCACGTACAGCGGAAGGGTCAGCGTCTCCAGGGCGACGATCAGGGTGATCAGGTCGCCGGCCGCGCCGAGCACCACGCCGCCGGTCATCGAGCAGGCCAGCAGGAAGCAGTATTCCCCCACCGGCGACCGCCCCGCCCGCAACGCGGGTGCGGAGAGCCCGAGCACGCCCAGGGTGAGCAGGGCCACCACCGCGCCGACCAGGGCGGCCCTACCGCCGAAGATCCAGGAGCAGTCCGCGCCCACACAGAACGTCCGCCGCTCCCCAGCCGCGCCGACCAGGGCGGCGCCGACGGCGGTGCCGAGCGCGCCCAGCGCGGCCACCACGATGGTGGCCCGCGGCCGGGCCAGCAGCAGGTCGGTGAGGAGCACGAGCACTGCGGTGCCGGCGGCCAGGTAGGCCGGCAGCAGCGCGACGCTGTCCACGCTCTGCACCACGTTCATGTGAGCCTGCCTCTGTTCGCGACTGCGGGGCTCCGCTTCGCCGTACGCCTGGCGCTCACCGGGAGACCACCCCGATCAGGGCGTCGACGGGAGCCTCGGCGACGCCGAGGACCAGCGCCGGGGCCAGCCCGATGGCCAACGCGAGCAGCACCAGCGGCACCCACGCGGTCAGCTCCGCACCGGCCAGGCCGGGGCCGACCCGCCCCACGGCGGGGCTCGGACGGTTGTGGGTGACCTGGCGCAGCAACCGCAGGAAGTACGCCGCGGTGAGCGCGCCGCCGATCGCGGCCAGCACCCCGAGGGTGGTCCAGAGCGGGCCGCCCACCTGGACGGCCGCGATCACCGCGAACGCCTCACCCCAGAAACCGGCCAGCCCGGGCAGACCGAGCGACGCGACAGCCGCGAACGCCAGCAGACCGGCCAACCGGGGCGCGGTCTCCCGCAGCCCGGACAACTCGGCGAGGGTGCCCGTGCCGGTACGGTCCTTCACAGCCCCGGCCAGGAAGAACAGCAGACCGGTGATCACCCCGTGCGCGATGTTGCCGATCAACGCCGCCTGGATGCCGATGGTGGTCAGCGTGGCGACGCCCAGCAGCACGAAGCCCATGTGCCCCACGCTGGAGTACGCGATCAGCCGCTTGACGTCGGACTGGGCCAGGCAGACCAGTGAGCCGACCAGGATCGCGGCCACGGCCAGCACGCCGAGCACCGGCGCCGCCCAGCGGGCGCCTTCCGGCGCCACCCCCACCGCCACCCGGATCAGACCGTAGGTGCCCATCTTCAGCAGCACGCCGGCCAGCACCACACTGCCCACCGTTGGCGCCTGGGTGTGCGCGTCGGGCAGCCAGGAGTGCAACGGCCACAGCGGGCTCTTCACCGCGAAGGCCAACGCCAGCAGGGTGAACGCGGCCAGCTGGGTGCCCCTGGACATCCCCGCACCGCCGGTCAGGGCCACCACGTCGGCGGTGCCGGCGGCGGCGACCACCACGTACACGCCGACCAGCAGCAACACCGAGCCGAACAGGGTGTAGAGCGCGAACTTGCGGGCCGCCCGACGCCGGTCCGCGCCACCCCAGCCGGCGATGATCGCGTACATCGGCAGCAGGACGACCTCGAAGAACAGGAAGAACAGCACCAGGTCCAGGGCGAGGAAGGTGCCCAGGATGCCCACCTCGACCACCAGCAGCAACGCGACCAACGCCCGGCCACTGCCGCCGTCCGGAACCCGCCACATCGTGTACGCGCAGCAGAGCAACGTGAGCAGCGCGGTCAACACCACCAGCGGCCACGAGATGCCGTCCACGCCGAGGTGGAAGCGCAACTCCAGGCCGGGCACCCAGGGCAGGTCCAGTTGGTGCCACGGGCGCACCGCCGGCGCACCGGCCGACCAGGCGACCCAACCCCGACCGCCGAACACCAGCGGCACCGCGGCCAGCAGGGTCAGGGCCGCCGCGACAGTGCCGACCAGCCGGGCCGCCCGGTCCCGGGGAGTCGCCGCCACTGCGACCGCGCCGAGCGCCGGCACCGCCAGGACGGCGACCAGCAACACCTGCCCAAACGTCATAGGTTCACCCCTATTACGGCGGCCAGCCCGATCAGCAGCGCGCCGGCCAGCACACCGGCGGCGGCCCGGGGCAACGCCGCTCGGTGCAGCGTGGCCAGCCCTGCGCCCAGACCGGACGCGGCCCGGCCGCTGCCCTCGACCGCGCCGTCCACCACCACCTCGTCGCCGGTGCGCGCTACGCGGGCCAGCGCGCGGACGGGACGTACGACAAGGGTGTGCTGGACGTCGTCGAGCCGGAACGCGCGGGCGAAGACCGGCCGCAGCGGGCCCAGCGCGACCGCCGGGTCGGCGGTCGGGTCCCGACGCCAGCCCAGCGTGACCAGCCCGGCGCCGACCAGCAGCAACGCGAGCGGCAACAGCATCCCGGGCCCCACGTGGACCAGGCCGTCCTCGGAGCCCGCCACCGGCACGGTCGGGAACCGCAGGCGATCGGCGAACGCCCCGACGAACCCGGCCAGACCGAGCAGCGCGGCCGGCACGGCCAGCAGCAGCACCGGCCAGCGCAGCACCGCCGGCGGGTCGTGCGGGCGGACCAGCGGCAGGCGTGGTGTGCCGAAGAAGGCGCGCAGCAGCAGCCGGCCGGCGTACCAGGCGGTGATCGCCACGCCGAGCAGCCCGGCCATCCACACCAGCCAGCCCACCCACGACGGTGCCGGGCCGGTGCCCTCCAACGCGGCGGACTCGGCGACCGTCAACACGCCGTCCTTGCTCCAGAAACCGGCGAGCGGCGGCACCCCGGCCAGCGCACCCAGGCCCACCACTGTGCACCAGAACGTCACCGGCATGCTGCGCCGCAGCCCGCCCATCTCCGACATCAGGGTCGTGCCGACCGCGTGGATGACCACGCCGGCGGCGAGGAACAGCAGCGCCTTGAACGCGGCGTGGGTGAGCAGGTGGAACAGCGCCGCAGACGGGGAGCCGACCGCCAGCGCGCCGGTCATGTAACCCAACTGGGACACCGTCGACCAGGCCAGCACGCGCTTGATGTCGTCCTGGGCGGTGGCGGCGAGCGCGCCGAGCAGCAGGGTGATCGCGCCGACCACCCCGAGCACGGTCAGCGTCACCGGCGCGGCCGTGAACAGCGGGTAGAGGCGGGCCACGGCATACACGCCGGCGGCGACCATCGTGGCGGCGTGGATCAGCGCCGAGATCGGCGTCGGACCGGCCATCGCGTCCGGCAGCCACGTGTGCAGCGGGAACTGCGCGCTCTTGCCGGCGACACCGGCGAGCAGCAGCAGGCCGGCAGCGGTCAAGGTCACGCCGGAGTGGTCGTGGGCGAGCACGTCGGCGATCCGGAAGCTGCCCGTCGACACGCCCAGCAGCGCGATGCCGAGCAGGAAGCCGACGTCACCCACCCGGGTCACCAGGAACGCCTTCATCGCGGCGGCCGGCGCGCCGGGCAGTCGACGGTCGTGGGCGATGAGCAGGTACGAACAGAGGCCCATCACCTCCCAGCCGACCAGCAGCATGATCAGGTCGCCGGCGACCACCACCAGCAGCATCGCACCGGTGAAGAGGCTGATCTGGGCCGCGTACGGCGGGTAGCGGTGGTCGACGTCGATGTCGTCGTGCGGGCCGCGTCGCAGATAGCCGATCGAGTAGACCTGCACCGCCAGGGCGACCGCGGTGACCGCCACCGCGACCAGTGCGGCGGCGCCGTCCAGCCGTACGCCGAGGGTCACCATCAGCCCGCCGACGTCGACCCAGGTGGTCGACGTCTCCGTCGGCCCGTCGACAGTCAGCAGCAGCGCGACGGCCAACGCCAGCGCGACGGCCGCACCGCTGACGCCGAGCGCGACGGCCGCGTTGCGGGCCCGATCGCCGCCGGTCGCGCTGTTGCCCCGTGGGGCCGGTGGCAGCAGCAGGCCGAGCAGGCCGGCGGCCAGCGGTACGGCGGGCAGCAGCGCCCCGATCAGCCCGGTCACCGGCGAGCCTCCGTGTCCAGGACGGCCGGCTCTCGCCCGTCGAAGGGCTGCGCCGGCTCGGTCAGCGGCACGTCATCCACCGCGACGGTGGCCCGCAACCGGTAGAGCTGGAGGACGATCGCCAGCCCCACACCGATCTCGGCGGCGGCGAGGACGATGACGAACAACGCGAAGACCTGCCCCGAGTGCGGCAGCACGGCGCGGGCGGTGGTGTCCGCGGTGACCAGGATCAGGTTGACCGCGTTGAGCATCAACTCGACCGACATCAGCACCAGCACCGCGTTGCGGCGGCGCAACACGCCGTAGACGCCGAGGCCGAACAGCAGCGCGGCGGTGACGTACGGGATGACCGGCCTCACCGGCGCCCCCCGGGCTCGACGCCGACCCGGGCATCCGGTGCTGCCGTGGATTCGTGTTGCGGGGCGGGTCGGCCGATGTCCGGCCGGGACAGCACGATCGCGCCCACCAGCGCGGAGAGCAGCAGCACGGACAGCACCTCGAACGGCAGCACCCAGGACTGGAAGATCTGCTCCCCCAGCCGCTCCGCGGTGCCCGCAGCGGGAAGCGCGACGCTGCTCCAGCGGTACGCGTCGACGAGCAGGACGGTCAGCCCCAGCCCGGCGCCGCCACCGATCAGGGCGGCCGGCCAACCAGGCCGGTCCAGGTCGTCGGAGGCACCGATCGGGGCCCGGGTCAGCATCACCGCGAACAGCAACAGGACCACCACCGCGCCCACGTAGATCAACACCTGCACCCAGGCCACCAGCTCGGCGCTGAGCACCAGGAAATCACCGGCCAGCGCGCCCAGGCACACCACCAGGTAGAGCCCGGCCCGGACCAGGTGTTTCGTGGTCACCACCAGCACGCCGGCGCCAACCGCCACCGCGCCGAGGGCGAGCAGCAGCACATCCGCTCCGGTCACCGGGCCGCCTCTCCGGCTCGGGCGGTCACGACGCCGGGTCCTGGTCGGCGTCGGACAATACCGATGGAGGGGCCGGACGGGCGGCGGCCGCCTTGCGCGCGGCGGCGGTCTCCTCCTTGGCCGGCTCACCGTTCGGGTCGTGCGCCGGCGGCGGCGGAACCGTGGCCATCCACTGACCCAGGTGGTCCTTGTCGTGCAGCAGGTCCTTGATGTCGTACTCGGCGTACTCGAATTCCGGCGACCAGTAGAGCGCGTCGAACGGGCAGACCTCGATGCAGATGCCGCAGTACATGCAGAGCGAGAAGTCGATGTCGAACTTGTCGAGCACGTTGCGCTGGCGGGGGCGGGCGGCGCCGGGCACCGCCACCTCCTCCTTGTGCGAGTCGATGTAGATGCACCAGTCCGGACACTCACGGGCGCAGAGCATGCAGACCGTGCAGTTCTCCTCGGACAACGCGATCACGCCACGCGAGCGGGGCGGCAGCTCAGGGGCGACGTCCGGGTACTGCTGGGTGGTCGTCCGGCTGGTCATCGTCTTGAGGGTGACCGCCAACCCCTTTACCAGGCCCGCGCCGGGCAGGCCACGCGCACCGGTGGCGCTGGCCGGGTCGCCGTGCTCGCTGGGGTCGCTCATGCCGACCATCCTGCCCTGTGGCCCCGGCGCGCGCGACCACCACCCACAGGTCCAGGGCGATACCGTGGTCGCGGGGAGAACGAACGCACCTGGAAGGACCTGCCATGACCGCCGCGCTGCAGAGCGACTACCCGCCCGAGGGCGGGTGGACGACTGACGATCTGGATGCGCTGCCCGAGGATGGCCGCCGCCGGGAACTGCTCGATGGAGTGCTGCTGATGTCCCCCTCCCCCACCCGCACGCACCAAATCATCGCTGGGCTACTGATGGCCGAGCTGCACGCTGACTGCCCCGAGGGCTATGACGTGACCCAGGGCGTCGAGGTGCGGATCAACCGCACGCGGTCCTTCATCCCCGACGTGCTGATCACCACGGCCACCGCGGCGGCGCGGGAGCCGTCGAAGTACGAGCCACACGAGGTGGTCCTTGCCGTCGAGATCGTCTCACCGAACACCCGCTCCATCGACCGGGTGTTGAAGCCGGCGCTGTACGCCCAGGCGGGCATCCCGTTCTACTGGCGGATCGAGACGCAGGGTGGCGCGCTGGAGGTCGTCACCTACCGGATCGACGCGGTGAACGAGGTCTACAGCGAGACGGGGCGGTGGACGAAGTTCGTCGACACCGGCGAGCCCTTTCCGATCAATCTGCCGATCAGCCGGATCACGCCCCGGGTCCGCTGACGACGGTCGGTGGGAGCATCTCGACGCCGAGCTGCTGGAGGAGCTGGAACAGCTCGTTGCAGCTCCACACCTCGACGATCCGGCCCGCCGCGTCGAAGCGCAGGAACGTCGCACCGGAGTAACTCACCACCTGCCCGGTCGGCGGCACCGGCCCGAACTGCCCGGCGTGCGTGCCGGCCGCCCGCCAGTGCACGGCCACCCGCTCGCCGGCCGCCACCACGTCCACGATCTTGTAGCGCAGGTCCGGGAAGGCCGCCCGCCGCTCCCGGTGCCAGGCCAGCGTCGCCTCCGGCCCGGTGCCGCCCAGCCCCGGGCAGTCGTCGGCGATCAACTCGTACGCGGACTCCTCCCGGCGCGCGTTCCACACTTCGGCGATGAACCGGCGGGCCGCGGCCTCCACATCCGTCATGCCGGCAGGGTAACGGGGTCCACTCCGCGTCGCTGAGCGGTAGATCCGTAAGGATGGGGTAGAGACACTGACCGGACCGGGAGGGTGACGTGGGCGAGGAAACAGGCGGGAAGTACGTCGAGCCGGGTGGCGAGTTCACCCGCGACCAGCGGTACATCGCCACTCGGATCACCGAGGACGGGCGGGACGGGTACCCGGTGGAGCCGGGCCGGTACCGGCTGGCGGTCAGTCGGGCCTGCCCGTGGGCCAACCGCCTGATCATCGTGCGACGGCTGCTCGGCCTGGAGGACGCCATCTCGATGGCGGTGGCCGGCCCGACCCACGACGCCCGGAGCTGGACCTTCGACCTCGACCCGGACGGGCGGGACCCGGTGCTCGGCATCGAGCGCATCCAGGAGGTGTACTTCAAGCGCTTCCCCGGCTACGAGCGCGGCATCACCGTGCCGGCGATGGTGGACGTGCCGACCGGGCAGGTGGTGACCAACGACTACGCGCAGATGAGCCTCGACCTGTCGACGCAGTGGGGCGCGTACCACCGCGACGGCGCTCCGCAGCTCTACCCGGAGCACCTGCGGGCGCAGATCGACGAGGTCAACGCGGTGGTGTTCCGGGACGTCAACAACGGCGTCTACCGGTGCGGCTTCGCCGGCAACCAGGAGGCGTACGACAAGGCGTACCACCAGCTCTTCGACCGGCTGGACTGGTTGACCGAGCGGCTGACCGACCAGCGTTACCTGGTCGGTGACACCATCACCGAGGCCGACGTGCGGCTGTTCACCACCCTGGTCCGCTTCGACCCCGTCTACCACGGTCACTTCAAGTGCAACAGGCAGAAGCTGAGCGAGATGCCGGTGCTGTGGGCGTACGCCCGGGACCTGTTCCAGACCCCCGGTTTCGGCGACACCATCGACTTCGACCACATCAAGCGGCACTACTACGAGGTGCACCGCGACATCAACCCGACCGGGATCGTGCCGCTCGGCCCCGACCTGTCGAACTGGCTCACCCCGCACGGCCGGGAAACGCTGGGTGGCCGTCCGTTCGGCGACGGCACCCCGCCCCCACCACCAGCCGAGCCGGTAAACCCGGCACACACCCCGCTGCGCTGAGCGGCGCTCCTATAGGGCGACGCGGACGGCTGCCGTGAGGACCAGTTGGGCGAGGGACGCTGGCACCAGCACCAGCCAGCAGAGCCGCTGGAGCTGGTCCTCACGCAGCCGGGGGTAGGACACCCGGAGCCAGATGATCACGAAGGACACGGCGAAGACCTTCAGCAGCGTCCAGAGCCAACCCAACTGGTCGTCCGCGAACGGACCCTGCCATCCGCCGAGGAACAGCACAGTGGTCAGCGCGGCGATCACCACGATGCCGACGTACTCGGCGAGCAGGAAGAACGCGAAACGCAGCCCGGTGTATTCGGTCATGTAACCGAAGACCAGCTCCGAGTCGGCCACCGGCATGTCGAACGGCGGCCGGCGGATCTCGGCCACCCCGGCGACGAAGAAGATGATCATCGCGGGCGCCTGCCAGAGCAGCCACCACGGTTGCCACGCCTCGACGATGCCCGACAGGCTGAGCGTGCCCGCCGCCATCGCCACCGACGCAGCGGCCAGCACCAGCGGCAGCTCGTAACCGAGCAGCTGTGCGGCACCGCGCAGCCCACCGAGCAGGCTGTACTTGTTGGCCGACGCCCACGCCGACATCAGCACCGCCACCACCCCGACACCGACCACGGCCAGCACGAAGAACAAGCCGATGTCCAGAGGTTGCCCGACCAGGTCGTTCGGGCCGAGCGGGATGACCAGCAGCACCAGCAGGTAGGGCACCAGGGCCACCACCGGGGCCAGCCGGAACACCGCCCGGTCCGCCTCGCGCGGGGTCACGTCCTCCTTCTGCACGAACTTGACCCCGTCCGCGACCAACTGGGCCCAACCGTGGAAGCCGCCCGCGTACATCGGGCCGAGCCGGCCCTGCATGTGCGCCATCACCTTGTGCTCGGCCTGGCCCACCAGCAACGGCAGGGTGAGGAACGCGACCAGCACGCCACCCACCCGCAGCACCAGCTCCACCCAGAGCGGCATCAGGTCGTACCCCCGTCGTCGTCGGTGCGCTCGGCGCGGGCCGGCGGGTCCGCGACCGGGCCGGGCGCCGATTGGTCGGGTGAGCCCGGGCTGGCAGCGGGCGCAGGCTGCTCGGGCACGGCCGGGCCGTCGTCGGCCGCGGCAGACCGGGGAGTACGCGCCGGACGGGCCCCCGGAGCGGGCCGCGCCGGACGGTCACCGGCGGGTCTGGCCGGGGTGCCGCCACGCGGCCCCTCCCCCACACCACCCGCGCCGGCCGGGGTGGGCGTGGGGCCCCACTCACCCGGAGCCGGAACACCCGGCGGGCGGATCGGTCGACGCCCACCGCCGGCCTCCGACTCGCCCGGTTCCTTCGCGCCCGGCCAGGGCTTGGCCACCCGGGAAGCGAGCACGAACTCCTTGCGCAGCGGGTGACCCTCGAACTCCGGGGGCAGCAGCAGCGGACGCAGCTCGCCGTGGCCGGCGAAGTCGATGCCGAACATCTCATGCGTCTCCCGCTCGTGCCAGGCGGCACCCGGGTAGACGTCCACCACAGACGCGACAGTGGCCTCGGCACGCGGCAACCGGGTACGCAGCAGCACACCGTGCCGCAGCCGCGTCGACCAGAGATGCGCCACCACGTCGAAACCCTCGGCCAACTCGTCGACGGCGGAGAGCCAGTCGAAGAAGTCGCAGGCCAGCTCGGTGTCGTCGCGGGCCGCGCGAACGGCGACCAGCCAGCTCTCCGGCGGCACGTCGACGGTGGCCCGGGCGAACCGCTGCCCGCCGGAGACCGACGGGGTCGCCTCGACCGGCGCGAGCAGCGCCACCAGGCGAGCACCGATGGCTTCGGGAGTCATGCCGCTGATCCTAGTGCCGACCGGGCCCGGGCCCGGGCCGCCGCCGATGCCAGATGATCTGCCGGCTTTGGGCGCGGCGCAGCCCCCGGCGGGGAAAGATGAGGGCGTGCGCGCTGTGACTGTGAAACCCGGGGTCGCCAACTCGCTGAACCTCGTCGAGGATCAGCCGGAGCCGGCTGCCGAGGAAGGCTCGGTCCTGGTCGAGGCGCTGGCGGTGGGGATCTGCGGCACCGACCACGAGATCATCGCCGGAGAGTACGGCGAGGCGCCACCGGGGCGGGACCGCCTGGTCATCGGGCACGAGTCACTGGGCCGGGTGATCGAGGACCCGAGCGGCACCATGCAACCCGGCGACCTGGTGGCCGGCATCGTCCGGCATCCCGACCCGGTCCCCTGCCCCAACTGCGCGGTCGGCGAGTGGGACATGTGCCGCAACGGCCAGTACACCGAACACGGCATCAAGGCACTACCCGGGTTCGCCCGTGACCGCTGGCGGATCGAGCCCCAGTTCGCTGTCGCGCTCGACCCGGCGCTGGCCCAGGTCGGCGTGCTGTTGGAACCGACCAGTGTGGTGGCGAAGGCCTGGGACCACATCGAGCGGATCGGGCACCGGGCCGAGTGGCAGCCGCAGACCGTCCTGGTGACCGGGGCCGGGCCGATCGGGCTGCTGGCCGCGTTGCTCGCCACCCAGCGCGGGCTCACCGTCCACGTGCTGGACCGGAACACCGACGGGCCGAAGCCGGAGCTGGTCGCCGGGCTCGGCGCCACCTACCACACGGTGCCGGTCAACGACCTGCCCTTCGAGCCGGACGTGGTGATCGAGTGCACCGGTGCGCCCACCGTGGTCCTTGACGTCATGTGCAAGGCGGGCCCCACCGGGATCGTCTGCCTGGCAGGGGTGTCCAGCGGCGGCCGGACCATCAACTTCGACGCCGGCGCACTCAACCGGGAGCTGGTGCTGGAGAACAACGTGGTGTTCGGCTCGGTGAACGCCAACCGGCGGCACTGGGACATGGCCGCGCAGGCGCTGGCCGGCGCCGACCAGGTCTGGCTCGAGTCGCTGATCACCCGTCGGGTGCCGGTGAACAGGTACGCCGACGCGTACACCCCGGGGCCGGACGACATCAAGGTGGTGCTGGAGTTTGCGTCCTGAGCGACGCCACGCCCGATCAGATGCCCGGCAGCCGGCCATTGCGGAACAGGTCGACGAAGAGCTGGTGGTCCTGCCGGGCGCGCACCCCGTACGCGTGGGCGAAGTCCACCAGGTGGGCCACGAAGCCCGGCTCGTCGGCGTCCACCGCCGCGACGATCGCCTCCTCGGTGGAATAGTCCACCAGGTCGTGACTGGACTCGTCGTCGGCGACCGAGTGCATCCGGGCCACCGCCCGACCGAGGTCGACGAGCACCCCGGTCAGCTCCTCCGGCTCGTTGACGTCCGACCAGTCCAGGTCCGCGGCGTACGGGGAGACCTCCGCGACGAGCTGCCCCGCTCCGTCCAGCTCGGTGAAGCCCAGCCACGGGTCGGCGTGCGCCTGCAACGCCCGCTGCGACTCGGCTGTCCGGTGACCCTGGTGCTGGAAGTAGCCGCGGACCGACTCGTCGGTGACGTACCGCGCCACCGCCGGCACCTGCGCCTGCTTCATGTAGATGACGACGTCGTTCTCCAGGGCCTGGGTGTGCCCCTCCAACAGCAGGTTGTACGACGGCAGCCCGGCCGAGCCGATGCCCACCCCCTTGCGCAGCACCACGTCCTTGATCCGCGCCGCCACCGGCCGAAGCTGCGTCGAAGCGTTCGGCAGGGTGCCCAGGTAGTCCTGGAAGGCGGCACGCACCCGGTCCCGGGTGGCGTCGTCGATCTCGAAGACCCCGTCACCGATGGAGAACCGTCGCTCGTAGTTGTCGATGGTGGTCTGCGCGGCCAGCAGGTCGACGCGGGTGTTGAGCCGGGCCTGCTGAAGCACCCGGCGCAGCACACCGTCGGCATTCTCCAGGGTGATCGAGCCGATCGCGTCGTCCCCTCCGGCGGCGATCGCCCGCAGCTCGGTCAGGTACGACCGGGCGAAGCCGGCCACCAGATCGCCGATCGCCGTGTCGGAGAGCGCCTTGCCGTAGCCGAGCAGCGCCACGCTGGCCGCGAGCCGCCGCAGATCCCAGGTGAACGGCCCGACGTACGCCTCGTCGAAGTCGTTGACGTTGAACACCAGCTGCCCGGAGGCGTTCATGTAGGTGCCGAAGTTCTCCGCGTGCAGGTCACCGTGGATCCACACCCGGCTGGTCCGCCCGTCCAGGAACCGGTCGTCGGCGAAGTCGCCGAGCTGGTCGGCGTAGAACAACGCCGCGCTGCCCCGGTAGAAGGCGAACGGCGACGCGGCCATCTTGCGAAACTTGCGGCGGAAGGCGGCCGGGTCGACAGCCATCGACGCGCCGAACTCCTCGGTGAGCACGTCGATGATGTGGGCGGACCGCTGGTCCACGGAATTGCTCATAGTGCGCAGGCTAGCCGGGCCCGGCGAGCCCGCCGTCAGTTCGTGGCAGGTGGGCGGACCGGCGGGGCCGTGAGCGAGTCGACCGAGCGTGGCGCGGCGGCCTCGCGGGGCGGGGCGTCCAGCGGCGCGGCGAGCACATCGCGCTGGGGCACTCCGCCGATTCCGGACTGCTCGGCGGCGATCTTCTCCTGTAGGCGCAGGATGCCGTGCAGCAGCGCCTCCGGGCGCGGCGGGCAGCCGGGCACGTACACGTCGACGGGGATGAGCTGGTCGACGCCCTTGGTCACCGAGTACGAGTCCCAGTAGGGGCCGCCGCAGTTGGAGCACGCGCCGAACGAGATGACGTACTTCGGCTCGGGCATCTGGTCGTAGAGCCGCTTGATGGCCGGGGCCATCTTGTCGGTCACGGTGCCGGAGACGACCATGAGGTCGGCCTGCCGGGGGCCGTGCGCGAACGGGATCACGCCTAGCCTGATGAAGTCGTGTCGACCCATGCTGGTGGCGATGAACTCGATCGCGCAGCAGGCCAGCCCGAAGTTGAAGACCCAGAGCGAGTAGCGGCGCCCCCAGTTCAGCACGAACCGGATCGGCTCACCGAGCACTGCCGGTAGCTGCACCTCGGGCCTCCCTCAGCTGTCTCCGAGTCGACAGTCAACCACAGGCACCACGGCGGCAACCCGCGCAACCGATACCCGCGTCAAGGCGTGTGACCGACGTGACCGCGTTGGCGGCACGCGTACGGGGAGGACCAGATGACGGTGATGAGGGAGCCACGGCTCGACGAGCCGCCACCCGAGGGGACCGCGGAGCGGTCGGCGCGCTCGCAGGAGCGCGAGGTGATCGACTTCGACGGGCTCTACCATGCGCACTTCCGGTCGTTGACGCTGCAGCTCGCCGCCTACTGCGGTGACCTGTCGCAGGCACAGGACCTGGTGCAGGAGGCGTTCTGCCGGGCGTTCGCCCGCTGGTCGCGGGTGTCCCGCTACGACGATCCGGTGGCCTGGGTGCGTCGGGTCGCCTGGAACCTGGCCACCAGCCGCTGGCGGCGGCTGCGGACAGCCCAGTCGTGGCTGCACCGGCAGCGCGAGGAGCACATGCCGGGGCCGGGGCCGGACCGGGTCGCGCTCACCGCCGCCCTGGCCCAGTTGCCGACCAACCAGCGCCGCGCCGTGGTGCTGCACTACCTGGCCGATCTCAGCGTCATGCAGATCGCGGCGCAGGAGGGAGTGCCGGAAGGCACTGTCAAGTCCTGGCTGCACCGAGGACGGGCAGCCCTAGCGGTCAGCCTGGCCACCGCGAACGAGGTGAACGACAATGACTGAGCTCGACGATATCCTGGTCGGCGGCGAGTTCGCCGCGTTCCGCGAGGCGTACGCCCCGGCGGTGCACCCGGCCGGGACGGCTGCGGTGCGGGAGACAATCCGCCGTCGGCGCCGGCGTACCTCGATGGTCACCGCGGCGGCCGTTGTGCTCGCCGTGGCGATCCCGGTGGGCGCGAACGCAGCCCTGCACCGGCCGCCCGAGCCCGGACCGGCTCAGACCGTGACTCCGACCCCGTCGGGGACGAGCGCCTCGCCCACCCCGCCCACCTCGCCCGCACCGAGCACGGCCAGCCCCACCTCGGCCGCGCCGGACGGCCGGATCACCCGGTCGCAGCTGCTCGCCGCCCGACTCGCCCTGCCGCGCTGGCCGCAGGGCGCCCCGACGACCTGCCTCACCGACGAAGTCCGGCTCCGGTCCGGGTCGCAGCAGGACTCGGTGCCGACGCTGCTGGGCGACCCCCGCTACGCCGACCTCGACGGCGACGGTGCCACTGAGACGGTCGCCCTGGTCGCCTGCCGCCAAGGCGAGGCCTCGGCCAAGCAGGTGATCGCCTTCGACCGGGACGGGGCCGGCCGCGTGGTCACGATGGGCCGAGTGGTCGGCACCCGGGAGGGGATGGACGACGTCACGGACTTCGCCGTGCAGGCCGACGGAGAGATCCGGGTGCACGTGGCGGACATCCAGCCCTGCTGCAGCACCCCGGAGTGGGCGCCGCAGCGGCAGTGGCGGACGTACGCCTGGACCGGCGAGCGGTTCGACCAGACCGCCGGGCCGACGAAGTTCGGGGTCGACCCCCGGCTGACCGACCTCACCCTGACGGCCGGTGACCTGATCGTCGGGGCACCGGACGCGAAGGGCAAGCGGGCCGCCACGGTGACCGTCACGGTGGTGAACAAGGGACCCGTAGACGTGCCCCTGCTCGGGTTCAGCAACTTCTACACAGTTGGGGAGCCCGCCGGCGGGGACCTGGCCCGGTGCCGGGAGGTGCGCTCCGATGGGCCGGACGCCTGCGTCCTGGACGGCCTGCCGGCCGGGGATCGGAAGACGTACACCTTCACGTTCCGCTACGCGCCGCCGAGCATCGACAATCCGCCGAACCTGCAGGTCATCCACTACGACTCCCAGGAGCGGTGGTGGAGCGACCTGAAATGGACTGACAACGAGGTCGAGCTGAAGACGGCCGGCTAGCCGCGCGACGACCCGGGCCGCGGTGTCAGATTGGCGACAGGCGCAGCCGCAACCAACCATCCACATAGGACGTGTGCACACCATCGGGCGACGGAGATGCCGCCGCCCAGCAACGGGGATCCACGGGAGGACTTCGACATGACCACACGCACCGTACGGCGGCTGGCCGCCCTTGTGCTCGGCCCGGCAGCGGCGCTGCTGGCGTTCAGCGCACCCGCGGCGGCGGCACCTGCCGGCCACGGCCTCGACGCTGACGTCTCGGTGGGCCAGCTGGTGCTCAACCCGACCGAGCGCGGTTACCAGGGCAACCTGCCGATCACGGTGACGAACCGCGGTCGAGCCGACACCTACTTCAGCGTCACGATCGTCGAGCCGGTCGCCGGCTCCATCGGCAACCTGTCGCCGGACAGCGCGTGCGGGTTCCAGGGCCTGCAGGACAACCGCCGGGTCGTCAACTGCTCGGTGCCCGGCGACAACCTCAAGCCGGGCGAGCGGCGGTCGTTCACTGTCGCCTTCCAGGCGCTCACCACGCCACGCGGCGTCGCGATGATCGCGAGGGGAGGCAGGGTCGAGGTGAACGTCGGCGACGGCAGCGAGGCGATCGGGGACACGGAGAGCTTCGCCGCGCGCTTCCGCTCCACCTCGGGCTCTCTGCGCAACCCCGTGCCGTACGTGCAGGACAGCCAGGCACGAGCGTCGATCAGCACGGCCGCCGCGGCCACGCTGGTGCGGCAGGAGGACGGCAGTTACCAGGGCCGACTGCCGGTGACCGTCCGGTGGGCCGGTGACGCCGCGCACGATCTCCTCTTCGGCGAAGCGACCACGTTGCCGGCCGGCGTGCAGATCTGGGGCACCGACCCGCAGGACATGCCGAGCTTCTTCACCAACTTCGTCGTCCCGGGTGGGCGCTTCATGGCCGGCGAGGAGCGGAGCTTCGATGTGCTGCTCCGGGCGGAGCCCGGCACCGTCCCGGGTGATCTCGGTGCCGCCACCTTCCAGCTCGACACCCAGTGGGACAGCATCGTGGTGGCGGACGCCAACCCGGCCGACAACACCGCCTCGTTCACCGTGGCAGCCGCCTGATCACGAGGCACCGCCCGACCAGGGCCCGGGACCACTGCGGTCCCGGGCCCTCGTCGTCGCCGGGGTCGCACCCGAGCAGCTGTCCGGGACCCGACAGACAGTTCCGCCGGTACCCCGCAACCGGCTGGCGCGTCCGGCTGTGTGATCGATGCGGGCGGACGTACGCCCGTGGCTACCGCGGGGGAGGACGGGTGGTTGTGACGAGAGACGAAGGTGTGGGCGGGCGTCCACCGGACTGGCCGGGAACCGCCGTCCTACCACCGACGAAGCTGGTCTTCGACGACTTCTACCACGCGCACTTTCGCGGGCTGGTGGTGCAGCTGACCGCATACACGGGCGACCGTGGGCAGGCGCAGGACCTCGTCCAGGAGGCGTTCTGCCGGGCCTACACCCGCTGGGACCGGCTCGCCGGGTACGAGGATCCGCTGGCCTGGGTTCGTCGGGTCGCCTGGAACCTCGGCCACAACCGGTGGCGGCGACTGCGGACCGCCCAGTCGTGGCTGCTGCGGCAGCGGGAGACACACGTCGCGGGGCCGAGCCCCGACCGGGTCGCGGTCGACGCCGCACTGGCGAAGTTGCCGCCGAAGCAGCGGCGGGCCGTCATCCTGCACTACCTCGCCGACCTGACGGTCGCCGAGATCGCCGACCAGGAGCGGGTCGCGGAAGGGACCGTCAAGTCCTGGCTGCACCGGGGCCGGGCGGCACTCGCGACCCACCTGCACGACCCCAACGAGGAGGTGCGGGATGTCTGAGCAGGAGCCCCTCGGCATCGCCGAGGAATTCGCCCGCTACCGCCGTACCGTGCTGGCGGAGGTCGAGGCGCCCGGGCCCGCCGCCGTCCGTCGGGCCGCACGGCAGCGCGGCCGGCGCCGGCTGGCCGCGACGACCACGGCGGCGCTCGCGCTGCTCAGCGGTTCCGCCATCGGGTACGCGGCGACGAACGGCCCGGACCCTCAGCCGGGCCCGGTCGAGCCGACGCCGAGCGTGTCGGCGTCGCCGACGCCGAGCGACATCCCCAGTCCCTCCGTGACCAGCGCCAGCCCGACCTCGACAGTGCCCGACGGTCGCATCAGTCGAGCCAAGCTGTTGGAGACTCCGGTGACCCTGCCGGCGTGGCGGGCCGGTCCGGGCTGCCCGACGTCACAGATCCGGCTCACCGCTGACGCTCGTGAGGGCACGAACTGGCTCATGGTGCTCGACCACGGGGACGTGGACGGGGATGGTGCGGTGGAAACCGTGGCGCTCGTGCAGTGCGTGCTCGGCACGGGCGGACCGATGCAGGTGGTCGCCTTCGACCGGAACGAGGACAACGAGGTGATCACGCTCGGCCGCGTGGTGGCGAGCACCCGCGACAAGCCACAGTGGCTGTTCGCACTTGATGTGGTGGACGGCGGCACGGTTAGGGTGCAGGTCGGCGACCTCGCGCCCGGGGGCGGCTGGGACGCCAGGTGGTCGCAGCGGCAGTGGCGGAGCTATCGCTGGACGGGTGACGCCTTCGCGCAGACCTCCGGGCCGACGACCTTCGGTCCGAATCCACACCTCGTGAACCTCTCGGTGACGGCCGCCGACTTCTCCTGGGGTCCGAAGGAGCCCGACGGGACCCGAACCGGCACGATGGAGGTCGTTGTCCGCAACGTCGGTACGACGCCCGCCGCCCTCGTCGAGTTGAACCTGGGCTTGCAGCCCGGTGCCGTCGCCGAGGGCGGAGGCTGGTCCGTCTGCGCGGGCGGACCCCCGTCGAAGTCGCCACTCACCTGCCGCATCGGACCCCTCGCTCCCGGTGCTACGCGCACCCTCCAGCTCGGGCTGCGGGACAAGAGCACGATGAGCGGCAGCGGCATCGCCCGGGTCAGGCCGATCGGTGCCGCTGACAACCCGCTGTTCGAGTCGGCGCAGGAGGACAACGAGGACCGCTACCGCTACCGATGAACCATCCAGTGGTACGGCACGCCCGAATTCCCGGCGTGCCGTACCACCGTCCGTGGCTGCTCCGGACGACGGGCACACGGTCGTCGCCGCGTCACCAGGCGGGACGTTGAAGCAAGCCCACGAACTCCACAAGCAGTCGTTCCCGCAACCGCGCCGGGGCCGCGTCGAGCAGGGTGTTCACGGCCGCCATCCGATCCAGGGCCCCGGTGCCGAGGCCCAGCCCGGCGGCCAGGCCGGCAACCAGTTCCGGGGTGAGCGCGTCCGGGGTCAGCGACGTCGCCAGCGCCCGCAGTTCGGGCGGGAGGGCGACCGGGCCGGTCGCCCGAGCCGCCGTCACCGCGTCGGCCAGGTCCGGGCCGAACTCGGCCACCCGGGGCGCGACCGAGGCGGTCACCGTGAGGTGCACGCTTGCCGGCAGGCCGGCGTACGACAGCTGGGGTTGGGTGTGCCAGCCGCGTGCGGTCAGCTCGTCGACCAGGACGAACAGGTCGGGGCCGTCGTCAGTCGCGGTGAAGCAGACCACCGTGGACTCCGGCTCGGCCATCAGCCGCAGCCCGTCAACGGCGCGGACCGCGTCGGCCAGGCCGGCGACCGCGTCCCGGGTGACGCCGGCCAGCCGCAGGTAGCCGGCGTCGCCGAGGTGTCGCAGGGTGGCGTACGCGGCCGCGATCGGCCCTCCCGAACGGGTGGACGCGATCACCGGGTTGATCATCGTGTAGCCGGGCCAGTCGGCGTACGCGAAGTACTGCGGCGCACGGAGCGCGGCGTCGCGGTGCAGCAGCACCGACACGCCCTTCGGCGCGTATGCGTACTTGTGCAGGTCCACCGACATGGAGGTGACGCCGGGCACCGCGAAGTCGAACGCCGGCACCGGTTCACCGAGGCGACGCAGGTACGGCAGGGTCCAGCCGCCGAAGCAGGCGTCCACGTGGCAGCGCACCCCGGCCTCGGCGGCCGCGCCTGCGATCTCCGCGACGGGATCCACCACCCCGTGCGCGTAGGACGGCGCGGAGCAGGCCACCAGCACCGTCTCCGGGCGGATGGCGGCGGCCATCGCGGCCGGGTCGGGACGCAGTGTGTCCAGGGAGACGGGCACGACGTCCATCGCCACCCGCAGGTAGTGCGCCGCCTTGGCGAACGCGGCGTGCGCGCTCGACGGCACGACGATCCGGGGCGCGGTGATCTCCGGGTGGGCGTCCCGGGCCGCCTTGACCGCGAGGATCAGCGACTCGGTGCCGCCGCTGGTGACGCTGCCGACCACGTCGGGCGCGGTCGTGCCCGGCCCACCGCCGAGCACCCGACCGGCGGCGCCGACGAGCGCGTTCTCCATGGCCAGCAGGGACGGGAACGCGGTCGGGTCGAGCCCGTTGACGTGGGCGCTCTCCCGGTGCGCGGCGGCAGCCAGGTCGTCCAGCCCAGGCACCGCCGGGTCATAGACGTACGCGAACAGACGCCCGCCGTGCGTGGGCCGGTCGGCGGCACGCAGTTGGCGAACCTCCGCCAGCGCGACATCCGCGGCCACCCCGTCGGACGACAGTGCCCCGCCCGCAACCCTGCTCTCGTCGATCATGGAGTCGTGGTGCCTTTCTTTTTAGGTTTTGCCGCTTTCATCCCCCACCACAACTCCATGATCGACGCGTCCGTTGCTAGTGGCGACTGCCAGCACGGCGGGGGTCAGGGTGTAGCGGCGGAGGAGGAGGATCGGAGGGCCGATCAGCAGGGCCGGGAGGACCGTGAACCCGAGGAGGACGCCCAGCCGTGCCGTGTCGGACTGGGTGGCGGCCGTGCCCGTGTCGGAGGAGACGTACCCGGAGAGCTGGAGCACCAGGCCGTAGATGCCCGGGCCGAGGGCCAGACCGAGGGTCTCCCCGGCGGTCCAGAGGCCGGTGAAGACGCCAGCCTGCCGCCGTCCGGTGCGCGCCGTGTCGT
Organism: Micromonospora sp. M61; assembly: GCF_018070245.1. Classification (NCBI taxonomy): domain Bacteria; kingdom Bacillati; phylum Actinomycetota; class Actinomycetes; order Micromonosporales; family Micromonosporaceae; genus Micromonospora; species Micromonospora sp. M61. The sequence goes on from NZ_JAGPYA010000006.1 coordinate 78,311, forward strand.
ACGCGATGCAGTCCGGCAGCATGGCCAGCGCGAACACCTGCTGCCCGGCGTACCCGACGCCGAGCACCGCGACCACCAGGTAGACGGCGACCGGTGGCAGCACCGGGGCGGCGACCAGGGCGAGCGCCCCGGCAGTGAGGATCAGCGCGGCGACGACAAGTGCGACCCGCTTGCCCAACCGGGCGCCGACCCGGGACCAGAGCGGCATCACCAGCAGTGCCGGCCCGACGAAGCAGACGAAGAGCAGAGTCGGGCCGCTCTGCTCGTCGCGCAGGACCTGCCCGGCGAAGTAATTGACCCCGGCGAGGATGGTCGCCACGCCCGCGGACTGCACCACGAAGCAGATCAGCAGCGCCCGGAACGGCCGGTTGGCGCCGGCCACGGCGAGTTGGGCGCGCAGTGTCGGCTCGCTGCCGCCCACCACACCCCTCGGCGCGGACCGGGTGCCGAGAAACGCGCCGAGGGCGCCGAGGACGATGAGCGCCGCCACGAACAGCCCCATCCAGCGGTGCCCGGGCACGCCGTCGCCGCCGGCTGTCACCACCAGCGGGGCAACCGCGCCGGAGACCAGGATGGCCAGCGCCAGCACGGCGATCCGCCAGGTCATCAGCCGGGTGCGCTCGGCGTAGTCGTCGGTCATCTCGGCCGGCATGGCCACGTACGGCACCTGGAAGAACGCGAACGCGGTGGCGGTGGCCAGGAAGGCGAGCGCCACGTACGCCACGGCGGCCGGACCGTTGCCGAAGGGCGCGGCGAAGATGGCCGCGAACAGCACGGCGAGCCCGAGACCGGCGACGAGCAGGTACGGCCGGCGAGCGCCCCAGCGTGACCGGGTGCGGTCGGAGATCCGCCCGGCGACCGGGTTGACCAGCACGTCCCATGCCTTGGGCAGCAGCACCAGCAGGGCGGCCAGGCCGGCGGCCACGCCCAGCGTGTCGGTCAGGTACGGCAGCAGCAGCAGTCCGGGCACGGTGCCGAACGCGCCGGTGGCCAGCGAGCCGAGCGCGTACCCGGCGTGCACGCCACGGGGCAGCGGGCCGTTGGCTGACGAGCCGGCCCCCGGCTGCGTTTTCATGGGGCCGAATGTTACTCACGTTGGGACGGCGGTCACATCCCCTCATCAGGCGACCAACGGGCTGCCCTGATGTCCACGCCCTCGCCGCGCAACGGCACCCCCTCGGCGCGCAGCCGGGCCCGCGCCTCCCGCTCGTGGCCCGGCGGCAGCCGGCCGGCGGAGGTCACCACCCGGTGCCAGGGCACCGAACCGCCGTGGCGGGCCATGATGTTGCCCACCAGCCGAGCCGAGGCACGGCCCGAGCGCTCGGCCAAGGCGTCGGCGACCCCGCCGTACGACATCACCCGACCTTCCGGGATCCGCTCGACCAGGTCGAGCACCGCCTCGACGTACTCGTCAGGTGTCACAATCGGCCACCATATGGGAACGCCGCCGGGCGATGCGGCCGTGACCACGCAGAATGGGCGGGTGCGCGACGCAGTCACGACGGCCCGGCGGGTCGTCGTCAAGATCGGATCCTCCTCGTTGACCACCGCCACCGGCGGCCTGGCCGACGAGCGCGTCGACACGCTGGTCGACACCCTCGGTCGGCTCACCGCCGAAGGCCGCGAGGTGGTGCTGGTGTCCTCCGGCGCGATCGCCGCCGGCCTCGCCCCACTCGGCCTGATCCGACGCCCGCGCGACCTGGCCACCCAGCAGGCCGCCGCCAGCGTCGGGCAGGGCCTGCTGATCGGCCGGTACGCGGCCAGCTTCGCCCGGCACGGCCGCACTGTCGGGCAGGTGCTGCTCACCGTCGACGACGTGACCCGGCGCGCGCACTACCGCAACGCGTACCGGACCCTGCGCAAGCTGCTCGACCTGCGGGCGGTGCCGATCGTCAACGAGAACGACACGGTGGCCACCCAGGAGATCCGGTTCGGCGACAACGACCGGCTGGCCGCGCTGGTGGCCGCCCTGGTGCACGCCGACCTGCTGGTGCTCCTCTCCGACGTGGACGCGCTCTGGACCGGCGACCCCGCCAAGCCGCAGTCGACCCGGATCACCGAGGTCCACGGCGACGCGGATCTCGCCGGAATCACCATCGGCGGGGCCGGCCGGTCCGGTGTCGGCACCGGCGGCATGGTGACCAAGGTCGAGGCCGCCCGGATCGCCACCGGTTTCGGCATCCCGGTGGTGCTCACCGCCGCCGACCTGGCCGGTGCGGCGTTGGCCGGCGAGCCGGTCGGCACCCTGTTCCACCCGCAGCGGCAGCGCCCGACGGCCCGGCTGTTCTGGCTGGCCCACGCCACCTCGCCCCGAGGGCGGCTGCACCTCGACCCGGGTGCGGTGGCCGCCGTCGTCGGGCGGCGCAAGTCGCTGCTGCCCGCCGGCATCACCGCCGTGGACGGCACGTTCACCGCTGGTGACCCGGTGGATCTGGTGGACACCGCCGGCGCGCCGGTCGCCCGAGGGCTGGTCAACTACGACGCGGTGGAGCTGCCCGGGCTGCTCGGCCGCTCCACCTCCGAACTCGCCGCGGCGCTCGGCCCGGCGTACGAACGAGAGGTCGTCCACCGCGATGACCTGGTGCTGCTCTAAGGAGTCAACAGTGAGTGAGCGTCAGCGAACGAATCATCGGCTCAGGGCGGTGGTGCCTCAGGGCGGCACGGAGCGCAGCGGAGTGCCGGCATGAGCGTCAGCGAGCAGGCCCGACGGGCGCGGGTGGCGGCGGAGACGTTGGCCGTGGCCACGCGTACGGTCAAGGACGCCGCGCTGGTGGCGATGGCCGACGCGCTGGTGGCGCGTACCCCGGAGATCCTGACCGCCAACGAGACGGACCTGGCGGCCGGCCGGGAGGCCGGGCTGAGCGCGGCCGTGCTGGACCGGCTCGCCCTCGACGCGGGCCGGGTGGCCGGCATCGCCGACGCGCTGCGCCAGATGGCCGCGCTGCCCGATCCGGTCGGCGAGGTCGTCCGCGGCTCGACCCTTCCCAACGGGCTGGAGCTGCGCCAGATCCGGGTGCCGTTCGGGGTGGTCGGCATCATCTACGAGGCGCGACCGAACGTGACAGTGGACGCCGCCGGGATCTGCCTCAAGTCCGGCAACGCGGCGCTGCTGCGCGGGTCGTCCTCGGCGGCGCACTCCAACGCCGCGCTGGTCGCGGTGCTGCGGGACGCGGTCGCCGACGCCGGGCTGCCGGCCGACGCGGTGCAACTGCTCGACGCCAGCTCCCGCGACTCGGTCAAGGAGCTGATGCGCGCCCGGGGGCTCGTCGACGTGCTGATTCCGCGCGGGGGCGCGTCGCTGATCCGCACGGTGGTCGAGGAGTCGACCGTTCCGGTGATCGAGACCGGGGTGGGCAACTGTCACGTCTACGTCGACGCCGCCGCCGATGTGGCCAAGGCCGTCGCGGTGACGCTGAACGCCAAGACGCAACGCCTCTCCACCTGCAACACCGCCGAGTCACTGCTGGTGCACGCGAGCGTCGCCGACGCGTTCCTGCCGCCGATGCTGGCCGCTCTCGCCGAGGCCGGGGTGACAGTGCACGGCTCCCCCGAGGTGGCTGCCTACTCCGCCGCCGTGGTCCCGGCCACCGAGGAGGACTTCGCCACCGAATACCTGTCGGCCGACATCTCGGTCGCCGTGGTCGATTCGCTGGACGCGGCGGTCGCGCACATCCGCCGCTTCGGCACCGGGCACACCGAGGCGATCCTCACCGACTCGGCGAGCGCGGCCCGCGACTTCGTCGCCCGGGTGGACGCGGCGGCGGTGATGGTGAACGCCTCCACCCGGTTCACCGACGGGGGCGAGTTCGGGTTCGGCGCGGAGATCGGCATCTCCACCCAGAAGCTGCACGCCCGCGGCCCGATGGGTCTGCCCGAGCTGACCAGCACCAAGTACGTCGTCACCGGGGACGGGCACCTGCGCTGAGGCCTGCGTCCAGGTCCTCGGCCCGACCGAGGACCTGGACAGGCTGTAGGCCGGCCTCAGCCCGACTGCGAGGCGGCTCCGGCCGTCGCGGGCCGGGCGGCCCGGATCGCGGACAACGTGGCGTGCACGTCGAACTGGTGGCCGTCGTCGCTCTCCCAGCCGCCGTCGCTGCGCTGCGTCTCGGTCAGCCGGCGCAACGCCCGCACCATGATCCAGTCCTGCGGGTCGATGCCGGCCCGGCGCAGCGTGGATGCCAACCACGCCACGTCCCCCGGGGACATCTTCGGCATCCGTTCGGCGAGCACCACCTGGATCCGCGCCGACTCCTGGAACATCTCCTGCCGGTGCAGCACGGCCGCGCTCAGCCAGCCGGCGGCGAGGTACGAGGGCCAGCTACCGTCCGGGCGCAGCCGCGCGGCGAGCGAGTGGGCCGCCGCCTGCACCACCCCGGCGTACGCCCCACCGACCCGATGGTCGAGCGGGCCCGACGCGCGGGCGTCCAGGCCGGCGACGGTGAGCCAGAAACCGGCGTTGGCCGTCTGGAGGAACCCGGCCTCCGGATCGCCGGGTCGGGCCCACTCCGGGGCCGAGTCGGCCAGCGACGCGTCCTCGTCCCAACTGCCGTCGGCCTGCTGTCGCGATGCCAGCCAGTCGAGCGCCCGGCGAGCGGCGGGGCGGCCGAGCGCACCCAGGTCGTCCAACTCGGCGAGCCGGAAACAGGTGGCGTCGATCGAGGCCATCGCACCGCCCCAGGTGGCCGGCCAACCGCCGTCGGGTGACTGGCCGATCTCGGCCGTCTCCAGCAGCTCGGGGGGCACGGCGGTGCCGTTGCGAAGCCAGGAGAGGCGGGCTCGTTCCACCGCGTCCCCATGCGCCACGACGAACCCGATCGCCGCTTCCAAGTCGACCACGGCGGGAACGCTACCTGCGCAGACGCGATCCCGCCTCGGAGAATCGGTTGGGCCGGAGTAGCTGCGTCGCTCCGGGTGCCCGGGCGGGGCGGCGTCACGTGCGTCGATTTGCCGGGGCGGCGGTGTGGGCCACCCCGGCACATCGATCAGTACGCGGGCAGCGCCGGGTCGATCTGCTTGATCCAGGAGAGCACGCCGCCCTGCACGTGCACGGCGTCCCGGAAACCCGCCGCCTTGAGCGCGGCGAGCGCCTCCGCGGACCGGACGCCGGACTTGCAGTGCAGCACGATCTGCCGGTCCTGCGGCAGCTTCGCGAGCGCCTCGCCGGAGATGATGTCGCCCTTGGGGATCAGCGTGGAACCGGGGATGCGGACGATCTCATACTCGGCCGGCTCCCGGACGTCGACCAGGAAGATGTCCTTGCCGGCGTCCTGCCACTCCTTGAGTTCGAGTGCCGTGATCGTCGCGTCGAGCGTCGCTTCCTGGGCCTCCTCGGAGACCGCGCCGCAGAAGTCCTCGTAGTCTTCCAGCAGGTCGGTGACCGTCGGGTTCTCGCCGCAGAGCGCGCAGTTCGGGTCCTTACGGACCTTGATCTTGCGGTATTCCATCTCCAGGGCGTCGTAGACCATCAGGCGGCCGACCAGCGGCTCGCCGATGCCGGTGAGCAGCTTGATCGCCTCGTTCACCTGGATCGAGCCGATCGACGCGCAGAGCACACCGAGCACGCCGCCCTCGGCGCAGGAGGGGACCATGCCGGGCGGCGGCGGCTCCGGGTAGAGGCAGCGGTAGCAGGGGCCGTGCTCGGCCCAGAACACCGACGCCTGGCCGTCGAAGCGGTAGATCGAGCCCCAGACGTACGGCTTGCCGAGCAGCACCGCCGCGTCGTTGACCATGTAGCGGGTGGCGAAGTTGTCGGTGCCGTCGACGATCAGGTCGTACTGCGCGAAGATCTCGCGGACGTTCTCCCGGTCCAGCGCGGTGTTGTGGATCTCCACGTTGACCAGCGGGTTGATCTCACGGATCGACGCGGCGGCGGACTCGGCCTTGGACCGGCCGATGTCGGACACGCCGTGGATGATCTGACGCTGGAGGTTGGACTCGTCGACGGTGTCGAAGTCGATGATGCCGAGGGTGCCGACCCCCGCCGCGGCGAGGTACATCAGGGCGGGTGACCCGAGGCCACCGGCGCCGACACAGAGCACCCGGGCGTTCTTCAGCCGCTTCTGCCCGGTCACCCCGACATCCGGGATGATCAGGTGGCGCGAGTAGCGGCGGATCTCGTCAACGGTCAGCTCGGCGGCGGGCTCGACGAGCGGGGGCAACGACACGGTGGACTCCCCGGGATCGGCGGTGTGAACCGCGCCATTGTTGCTCGCCGGAGCCCTGCTCGGCCATGAGGGACGACACGTGGCCCGCGATGCGGGAGCGGGAATAACCGACGACCCGGTCGATCAGGGGACGATGTCACCCGCGTAGCGACGGCCGTCGAGGTAGGGCCAGGCGTTGGCGACGCAGCCGTTCAGGCCGTACGTCTGCTGCTGCATCACCGGCGCGGGCTCCCCCGGCCCGGGGCAGGCCTCGTGCTCCTCGCCGAACTCGTGGCCCACCTCGTGGTTGATCACGTAGGTGCGGTAGGTGTCCAGCGAGGCGCCGTAGTCGGGGACCGCCTCCATCCAGCGGGCCAGGTTGATGATGACCTGACCGGGCAGGCGGCAGGAGGTGTAGCGCTCGGTGGTCAGCCCGCCCTCGGCGCACATCCGCTCGGACGTGACCGGGGTGGCCAGGTAGATGGTGAAGTCGGCGGCCCCCGCGTCGGCCACCCTTTGCACCCGCAGGTCGCCGGAGGCGATCCAACTGCGTGGGTCGCCCAGCACCTCGTCGACAGTGGCGGCGAACGCGTCGGCGTCCTGGCCGGTGCCACGTTCGACAGCGACCCGGTAACGGCGCAGCGGACCGTCCGCACCGTGCTCGGGTGTCTCGCCGTCGGCTGCGGTGAATCGTCCCGCTCCGACCGACGGGTAGCTGGTGGGCACCGGGTGCGCGACCACCCCGCCCCCGTGACCCATGCCGCCCTGGGTCGTGGCGGGAGTCTCGGCTGGCGGCTCGCCGGTGCGGTAGAGCGTCACGCCGATCGCGGTGGCGAGGACGAGCAGGCCGAGCAGCAGGCTGCGGCGGCGGCGCCGGTGCATCCGGACGAGCGTGGGACGCACGTACACCGGACGGCCCGACGGGTCGGGCGGCTGGGGCGGGCCGTAACGGGACGACGGCGTCATGACGTCGAGCCTGCCAGATTATTCGGGCATATCTCCGAATTTGCCGCTTTTGCCGCAAGACGCCTGATGGAGGGCTGGAAGGTCGGCGCGTCGGCCCGTCGGTCAGAGGGCAGGACCGGCGTAACGACGCCCGTCGAGGTACGGCCACTGGTTGACCCGGCACCCGTTGAGGAAGAGCGTCTGCTGCATCATCACCGGCGCCGGCCTGCCCGCCCCCGGGCAGCGCTCGTGCCGATGCCCGAGCTGGTGACCCACCTCGTGGTTCACCACGTACGTCCGGTAGACCGCCAGCGGCACGCCGACCGAGACGAAGTGCGGCACGGACAGCCGCCACCGATCCAGATTGATGATCACCTGGCCGGGCGCGCGGCAGGACGTGTACGGCCGACCCCCGACCCGGATGTCCACCCCACCGTCGGCGCACATCCGACCCGCCGTACGGGCGGTGGCCAGGTAGACGGTGAAGTCGCGAGGCGCGGCCCCGGGCACCTGCTGAAGCCGCAACCTGCCGCTGTCGACCCAACTGCCCGGCCCGGCGAGCGCCGTCTGCACCGCCAGCGCGAACTCGGCGGCGTCCTCGTTGCTGCCCGACTCCACAGCGACCCGGTAACGCCGCAGCTCACCCGCACGGCCCAGCACCGGGCCGGAGCGGGTGTCGTAGCCGAAACCCCCCGTGCCGGCACTCGGAACAGCACCGGGCGCCCGCAGCACCGGAGACGGGCTGGACGCAACCGCCTCGGAGGGCGGCGGGCTGACCGACGGCGGCAGTGGCGCGGCCACCAGCGGCGGCAGCGAGGCGATCTCGTCGGCGGCCAACCGGTCGGCAGCGGGATGCCCACCCGGCCCCTCGGCGATCACTGTCACCACCGCGCCGACCGCCAACACCACCGCCACCAGTTGGGCGAACAGCGCGAAGCGTCGCTGACGGCGACCGGGGAGGGGGGCTGAGCTGGGCATCCACGTCAGCCTGCCAGATCAGGCCGCCTGGCGGTGTCCCCCGTTTCGGCGAGGAGGCCGACCACCGCCCGGGCAACCAGCCGGGGCACCTCCAACTGCGCCACATGACCGACACCGTCGAGCATCATCAGTCGACTGTCCGGGATGACCCGGGCGGTCTGCGGCGCGACCCGCACGTCGACCAGGCGATCCGCTCGGCCGCCCACCACCAGGGTCGGTGCGCGCACCGCCTCGGCGAGGCGCCACAGCGAACCCGGCCCGGGCAGGTACGCCCGCAGAAAGCTGGAGACCAGACCGCGGAACGTCCGGACGTACGCGGCGGCGTAGTGCTCCGCCTCGTACCGGACCCGGATCTCCTCCAGCGCCTCGGCCCGGCGCTGGTCGCAGATGCGGCTCAGATCGGCGACGCACGCCTCCAGCACCTGCTGGGCCATCACCTCGGGAGCGAGCTGGGTGAGGTGCCGGGCGACCAGCCGTTCGCCGCGCGGGATGGCGAGCACCGGCAGCATCCGCCCCTGCAACGAGCGACGGAAGTCGAGGAACGGCAGCGCCGGGGAGATCAGGGTGAGCGTACGGACCAGGTCGGGCCGGAGCCCGGCCACCTGGACCGCGACCGTGCCGCCCAGCGAGTTGCCGAACAGGTGAACCGGGCCCCGACCGGAGTGCTCGATCCAGCGGACCACCAGATCAGCGAACGCCGGAATCGTGTAGCGGGGGCCCGGCTCGCTACGGCCGAAGCCGGGCAGGTCGATGGCCTGACCATCGAGCCGGTCGGCGAGCAACCCGGCCAGGTCGGTCCAGTTCTGCGACGACCCGCCCAGCCCGTGCACGTACAGTGCCGGCTCCGCGCCGGCGGCGGTGGCCGGGGTGTCCCGTACGTAGGTGACCCGGCCGTCGAGGCGGACCTCCCTGCCCGGCCACGGTGGCGGGACATGGTGGTCGGGAAGCAGGTGGTCCGGCCAGAGGGTGGCGCGTCTCATCGTTCCAGTCTGCCTCGGACCACTCAGGACAGCAGCGCCTCCAGCCGACGGTTCACCGCCGCGAGGGTCGCCCGCACCACCGCCTGCCGGGGATCACCGGCGACCAGAGCCGAGCCGGCGAGCTGCTCGACCCAGCCCTCACAGACGAGCAGTGCCACCACGGTGGCCACCTCGCAGTTGCCGAACGGCACCACCGCCGCGTGCTCGACGAAGCAGCGCCCCCGCTCGGCGTTCTCGGCGCCGCGTAGCAACTCGTCCACCGCGGCGGCGGCCGCGACCGCGCAGAGCCGCAGCACGTAGCCGTCCACCGCCGGCCCGGTCGCGTACCCGGAGGCGCTGTCGCCCCCGGCCAGCAGCCGGACCTCCACGTTCGCGTCCAGGCCGAAGGTGCTGACCTGCACGTGGTCGATCACCACCCGGGGCCCCGGCGTGCCGCCGGTGTCCAGCGGTCGGGACGGCGCCGACTCCGTCGTGGTCACCTGACCACCGGAGTACGACGTGCCGAGCGTCGCCGGGCTCCCGGTCGCGCCACCGGCCGGCGCGGCCGAGACCGATCCCGGCTCCTCGACCGTGGCGCGACCCCGGTGCGGGGCGTTCGACCGGCGGCGGCGCGAGATGTCGGTGGCGGGCCTCTGTTCAATGCCTGCAGGCATGGCCTCCACCCGAGCACCCGGCGGACGACCGCTCGTCGGCGTCTCGACCGCCCGCACCTCACCGGTACGCGCTTCGGCGCCGGCATCGCGTGCGGTCACGCTCTGCTCCGGGGTACGCCGTTCGGCGGCCCGGGGTTCGGCAACGCGACGGCGAACCGGCGGGGGCGGCGTGCTGGGCAGACCGGGCACGTTCTGCGGGGCGGCGGCCAGCCCCATCCGATCCTGAAGCAGCCGGGCCACCTGTCGGCTCACCTCGGCCGGGTCGGCGCCGTCAGCCAGGTCGAGCCGGAGACTGTGCGCTCCCGCCGGGGTACGACGCAGCGCAGCGTCGCGGACACCGGCCACCTCGCGGACGGCGTCCAGGATCGCGTTGACGTCGAACCCCTCGGGGCGCTCCCGCAACGGGGCTGGCTCGTCGTCCCGACGAAGGTGGGTGGCGATGCGGGCGAGTTCCGGAGTTTCGGCGGGTGGCTCCACAGCTGGCGGCTCCGGCACGACGGGCACGTCCGGTTCTGCGGGGACGCGCTGCGGCAGCACCACCGCTTTCGGGTCCGACTGCCGGGCGTCGTCGGCCGGTTCGGACGACGACGTCGGGTCGGGTGCGGATCGGCGAGCCGCATAGGGAGAGGCGGACACGGGTCCTGGCCGGTCGTGGGGCTCGGACCCGTTCGTGGCAGGGGGCGGAGTCGATCCCGTCGAGGACGACGTGAGGTCACCGGGTGACGGGGCGTTGGTCGGCGCGGCCGGGCGGTGCGAGTCGACGGGAGACGGGCCGGGCAGGTCTGGCGTCGCCGGGCGGAGCCGGAATGGCGCGGTGGCTGGTCGGATCTCGGGCCGTGGCATGCCCGGGGTCTCGCCGTCGTCACCGCCACGGGGCATGGACGACTGGATCGCCCCCCACGAGGGACGGTCGACGGGAGTGGCGGGGATGCGGCCCTCGGACCAGTCCGGCCGTTCTTCCCGCGCGGCGCTCGCCGGGCTGGTGGGCGGCCCGCCAGCCCAGGTGGGGCGCTCGGCGACCAGGGGCGGGCCCGCCGGAGCCGGTGGCGCCTCGGCCAGTGCGGGAGGTGGCCCGGCTGGCGCCAGCGGTGGCACGTCGGCCGATGCCGGGCTGGCAGCCCAGGAGGGCCGAGCCGGCGGCGCACTGATCGGCTCGGACTCGGCCGCACCGCCAGCCCAGGACGGACGGGCCGACGGCGTACCGGTCGGCGCGGGGTCGGAACCCCCGGCCCAGGAGGGCCGCGCCGGTGGCGCACTGGTGGGCTCGGAGTCGGCGGCACCGCCAGCCCACGACGGGCGGACCGACGGCGTACCGGTCGATGCCGGGTCGGAACCCCCGGCCCAGGACGGCCGCGCCGGCGGGCCACTGGTCGGCTCGGACTCGGCAGCACCGCCAGCCCAGGACGGCCGGTCGATCCGGGGCGTACGGCTGGCTCCGGACCCGGCCCAGGACGGCCGGTTGGCCGGCGGACCGCTGGTCGGCGTCGGGCCGCCTGCCCAGGCCGGGCGCTCCACGGCCGGTGGCGGCGTGCCCGGCGGGACCAGCGGCGGCGTGCCTGACGACGGCACGCCCGGCTCGCCGGTCGGGGGCTGGTCCGGGTCGACAGCCCGGAGCGGGCGATCGGTGGGCGGGACAGCGGGCGGGGCTGCCCAGGTCGGCCGGTTGGTCGGCGGCCCGCTGGTCGGTTCGGCCGGGCGCTCCGGCGCCGCCTCGGACGCGACGTCGCTCCGGACGGGGTCGTACCCGCGGGGCGGCTCGGCGCGGACCGGCTCGTACGGGCGGGGTGACTCGGCCCGCACCGGCTCGTACGGCTGGATGGGCTCGGCGACCCAACCCGGCGCGGACTCGTCGGTGGTCGGCGGACCAGCCGGCTCGTCGTCCGGACGGGACCAGGGCGGCGCCCAGCCACCGCCCCAACTCGGGCGGTTCCAGCTCGGCCCCGACCAGTCCGGCTCGATGGCCGACGATTCCCCGGCCCGGTGCGCGTCACCCGGGCGGGGGCCTTCGGCGGCGCGAGCCGGCTCGGTCGCGTCGGCGGGCCCGGCGGGCCCCGAGGTGCGTCCCGGTGCTGCCTGGTGCTCCGGAGCGAGCGGGTCCCGCCGGTCGCGTGACCCGGCGGCCGGTGGGTCCTCGGCGGCCAGCCGCTCGGCGTTGGGCGCGTGGAAGCCGGGCGGCACCTCGAAACCCGACGCGGCGGTGCCGACGGGCGGCACCTGGACCGCAGGCGGCGCGGAGGTGGGCAGGCCGGGCTCGGCCCAGCGGGCGCGGTGGGCGGCGGCCGGGTCGGCGGCGGAGCGGTCGGGCTCGTCGACCCCCTGCTCCACACGCGGGGCGGGACGTTGGGCAGGCACCACCAGTCGGTCGCTGGCCGGCTCGGGGCGGCCCTCGACGGGCAGCCCGGGGGGTGCGCTCACCGGCGTGGGACGTCCCACTGTCGGTTCGAGGCCGGGGCGACGGACGCCGTTGGCGTCATCGGGATGGTGCACACCGTTGGCGTTGTGGCCGTTGACCCGGGTCGGCGGATCGAGGTCACCCGGCAGCCCGGCCAGCGGCGACGGCAGGTCGCCATGCCTGGTGGAGGAGGTGCGCCAGCCGGACGCGGGGTCCGGCTGCCAACGCGGCGCCTGTTCCCGGGCATCCTCGTGATCGGCGGCTCGCGGCCACCCACCCGCCGGGGGTGCCCACCCGCTGACGGAACGGCTCGGGTCGTCGTGCTGACCCGCGCCGTCACCGTGCTCTCCCGGGGTAGCGGCTCCGGGTTGACCTGTTTCACTCACCGCGCGCTCCTTGGTCGCCCCCGCTGAGGCTACCGTGTGCCGAGAGTGGCGATAAGTTACAGCGGCGGGCCATTTCCACGACGGTGGTCGCGGGCCTCGCCCGGTCTGGGGGGAAAATGCCGGCTCGTACGGAGAACTCGGAGGAACCCATGACCGCTGCGGGCAACGGTGCACAGACCGCTGGACGACCCACCCGTCTGCCCCGCTCCGCGCGTCGTAAGCAGCTTCTCGCTGCGGCGCAGGAGGTGTTCGTCGCACAGGGTTACCACGCCGCCGCGATGGACGACATCGCCGAGCGGGCCGGGGTTTCGAAGCCCGTGCTCTACCAACACTTTCCCGGAAAGATGGATCTCTACCTGGCGCTGCTCGACACGCACTGTGACGCCATCGTCGCTCAGGTGCAGGACGCGATGCACGGCACCAGCGACAACAAGGAACGGGTCAGCGCGTCGGTACGGGCGTACTTCGACTTCGTCGACCACGAGAGCGAGGCGTTCCGGCTCGTCTTCGAATCGGACCTGCGCAACGACCCGGCGGTGCGGCAACGGGTGGAGCGGGTCGAGCAGGGTTGCATCGCGGCGATCACCGACACCATCATCTCGGACACCGGCGTGAGCCGGTCGCACGCCGAGCTGCTCGCCTCCGGGCTGGTCGGTGCCGCGGAGACGGCCGCGCAGTTCTGGCTGGCCGGTGGCCGGCAGGTGCCGAAGGCCGAGGCCGAGGCGCTGGTGGCCGCGCTGTCGTGGCGGGGCATCGCGAGCTTCCCGCTGCAAGGTGAGTCAGCCTGACCGCCGACCCCGTGATCGGATAGCCTTCGCAGGGCGGTTCTTTCGCCCCAGTTGAGGAGGCACAGTGGAGGTCAAGATCGGCGTGCAGTACGCGCCGCGTGAGCTGGTAGTAGACAGCGCGCAGTCGCCGGCCGAGATCGAGCAGATCGTGACCGACGCCTTCGCCGGTAACGGCGGCACGCTCTCCCTGACCGACGAGAAGGGCCGACGGGTCATCGTGCCGGTCGAGAAGGTCGCCTACGTCGAGATCGCCGAGGCGTCGTCCCGGGCGGTCGGTTTCACCGTCCGCTGACCGGTCCGGCCATCGCGGCAGGTCGGCATCGGCCCACCTGCCGCAGGCCGGCACCGGCTTCCCGGGCGGTCAGTTGTTCAGCCCGGCGGCGGCCATCCGCGCTGTGTGCGCGGCGGTGAGCCTGCCGAACAGCCCCGGCACGTCGACCCGGTCGCCCCGCGCGATCAGCGCGGTGATTGCGACCCGCTCGGCGGCGGAACCGGCTCGCCTGGGACAACGCCTCGCCGACCAGCCGCCGCGCCCACACGGAGAGCCGGCCAACCGCCCGGTCCGGTTCTTCCAGCGCGGGACCGGGGATGCTCGGCGTGGACACGAGCGCAGGCCAACGGCATCCCACGAGCCGGATTGACGTGACGTAGGTCACAATTACTTGCCCCGCGTGACGAGTGGCCGGGTGGGAATCGGGACGGGCGCATCCCTGTTCAGGTAGCATGGAGCAGTTGCCGTGGGCGCCGATCTGATCGAAGCTCAGCCCGCGGCGCGCGTGCGGCCCGGTCCGGCTCGGCAATCTGCCGCCGACCGTGTGGCCCGCGTCATACCGAACGCGCCCTGAGGACATGACGGGCGCACCCACGAGAGGGCACCCCCACATCCACATGAGCGACCTGACTCAAGATTTGATGGACGGCCAGGAACTGGCCCCCACTGCCCCGGTTCGACCGGAGGCCCCCACGTTCGCCGCACTCGGCGCCCGCGCCGAGACCGTCGAGGCCCTGGCCTCGGCGGGCATCACCCGCGCCTTCGCCATCCAGGAATACGCGATCCCGATCGCGCTGCGCGGCGTCGACCTGATCGGTCAGGCGCCCACCGGCACCGGCAAGACCCTCGGCTTCGGCGTGCCCCTGCTGGATCGCGTCTTCGCGCCGGGCGAGGGCAGCGACGGCGTCCCCCAGGCGCTGGTCGTCGTCCCCACCCGTGAGCTGGGCATCCAGGTCGCCAAGGACCTGGCCGCCGCCGGCCGGACGCGGGGCGTCCGGGTGCTGCCGATCTACGGCGGCGTCGCGTACGAGCCGCAGATCGACGCGCTGCGCAAGGGCGTCGAGATCCTGGTCGGCACCCCGGGCCGGCTGATGGACCTGCAGAAGCAGAAGCACCTCCGTCTGGACCGGGTGCACGCGCTCGTCCTCGACGAGGCCGACCGGATGCTCGACCTGGGCTTCCTCGACGACGTCGAGAAGATCCTCGCGATGCTTCCGGAAGACCGGCAGACGATGCTCTTCTCGGCCACCATGCCGGACCCGATCGTCACCCTGTCCCGGCGCTTCCTGCGCCAGCCGATGACGATCCACGCCGGGCACACCGCCGAGACCGGTCCGTCGCCGCAGACCCAGCAGCTGGTCTACCGCACCCACTCGATGAACAAGGTCGAGGTGGTGGCGCGCATCCTCCAGGCGGAGGGGCGTGGGCTGACCATGATCTTCACCCGCACCAAGCGGGCCGCCGACCGCGTCGCAGAGGACCTCGACTTCCGCGGGTTCGCGGTCGCCGCGGTGCACGGTGACCTCGGCCAGGGTGCCCGCGAGCGGGCGCTGCGGGCCTTCCGGGCCGGCAAGATCGACATTCTGGTCGCCACCGACGTGGCGGCCCGAGGGCTGGACGTCACCGGCGTCACCCACGTCATCAACTACGACTGCCCCGAAGACCAGGACACCTACACCCACCGGATCGGTCGTACCGGCCGGGCCGGCGCGACGGGTGTCGCGGTGACCTTCGTCGACTGGGACGACATGCCGCGCTGGCGGATCATCGACAAGACCCTGGGTCTGGAGATGCCGGAGCCGCCGGAGACGTACCACACGTCGCCGCACCTCTACACCGACCTGCACATCCCGACTGAGGTCAGCGGCACCCTGCCGACGGCCGAGCGCACCCGCGCCGGGCTGTCCGCCGAGATCGAAGAGGACCTGGGCGGGACGACGCGCTCCCGTCGGGGCGACAGCGGTGGCGGCCGGAGCCCCCGACGCGGTGAGAGCCGTGGCGAGGGGCGAGGCGAGCGCCGTGGTCGGGGCGACAGCCGCCGCGACCGCTCCGACGCCGGCTCGCCGGCAGCGGCCGAGGCCGAGGCACCGGCGATCGCCGAGGCTGGCGACACCGCCGACGAAGGCACCCGTACCCCGCGCCGCCGGCGTCGCCGCCGGGCCGGCGAGACGGTCGTGGGCGAGCCGACCGCGGTGATCTCCGCCGATCCTGGCAGTGACGCCGAGCCGGCCGCCGCGTCCGACGGCGAACCGTCGAAGCCGCGCCGCCGCCGGCGCCGCCGTGGTGGCGGTTCCGGTGCGGGTACGCCGGCCGAGGCGACCGCGGACTGACCCACAGCCACACCTGACATCCCCCGCACCGCCTCGCGCGGTACGGGGGATGTTCCCTTCCCACCCCACCTGCCGAAGATGGAACGATGCCGGAACCACTGGATGTTGCCCTGACCGAGGTTCGGGCGCTGCTGCTCGACCCCGCGCTGACCCGGGCGGTCGCCGCCGGACGACGCCGTGGGCGCCATCCCGTGGTGGCTCGGGCCGAACTGCGGCCGGTGCGGCTCAAGGCCGGCCCGCGACTGCAGATCGCCACCTCCGACGGCACCCGCCCGTACACCCGCAACGTCGCCCCCGGTCCGGAGGCGATCCAGGCGATCGACGAGCTGCTGGCCGAACCGTTCGGCAACTGGCACGTGGAGACAGCCGACGCGACGCTCCAACTCCGGGTGACCAAGTCCGGCGAGGCGCAGGTGCACCGCGCCGCGACGTCCCGCCCGGCGGCCACACCGAGCGGGAACGACCGGACGAAGGAATACCTGCTCGACCCCGGTGACCCGATCTTCGCCGAGATCGGTGGCTCGGCGGCCAAACGCCGCCAGGTGGACGCGTTCCTGCGTGCCCTGGCCGCGACCCTTCCCGACGATCTGACCGGTTCGCTGCGGGTGGTCGATCTGGGCTGCGGCAACGCGTACCTCACGTTCGCCGCGTACCGCTACCTGGCAAGTCGAGGGCTCGACGTCCAACTGATCGGCGTGGACGTCCGGGAGGACCAGCGGCGACGCAACACCGAGCTGGCGCAGCGGCTGGGCTGGGCCGACCAGATCAGCTTCGTCGCCGGCACGATCGCCGACGCCGTCGTCGACCCCGCACCCGACCTGGTGCTGGCGCTGCACGCCTGCGACACCGCCACGGACGAGGCGTTGGCCCGCGCAGTGCGCTGGGAGGCCCGCTGGGTGCTGGCCGCGCCGTGCTGCCACCACGACCTGGCGAAGCAGCTCCGCGCCCACCCCACCCCGGCACCGTACGAGCTGCTGACCCGGCAGGGCATCCTGCGCGAGCGCTTCGCCGACGTGCTCACCGACGCACTGCGCGCCGGGTTGTTGCGGGTGCACGGGTACCGGGCCGAGGTGGTGGAGTTCGTCGACTCCCAGCACACGCCACGCAACCTGCTGATCCGTGCCCGCCGCACCGGCAGCGAGGCCAGCGCACAGCAAGACGCGGAGTACCGCGAACTGGTGGACCAGTGGCAGGTCACACCCCGACTGGAGACCCTGCTCTCCGCCGCCGAGGAGCCCGCCGCCTAGCGACGGCGATCGCTGCCGCCACTGCGGCCCCGGGCACCGTTGCGCTCGCCGGCGCCACGGTCGAGGACCGATATCCGGTCGCCGCCGTTGCGCTGGGTGGCCCGCTCACCGTCGCCCAGGGCGGTCGGGAAGGGCACGACCTTGCCCGCGCTCTCGGCGTTGCCGGCGGCGGCGAAGGCGTTCCAGGAGATGTCCACCAGCAGCTTCTTGGTCTCGGCGTGCCGAATGGCAGCGCTGTGCTGCAACGCCATCCGGGCACCCAGCACGACCGCGACCAGCGTGGTGGTGATCGCGCCGGTGGCAGCCAGCACCTGGAGACCGGTCGCGGAACTGGTGCGGAGCACCAGAACCAGCAGCCAGATCCAGAACGCGGCGGCGAAGACGCCGGCCTTGGCAACGAAGAACAGGCTCACCGCACCGGGCTGGTACGGCTGGGGGCGGCTCGGTTCGGCCATGGTGCTCCTCGGGCGGTGGTGCGGTCGGACGCGGCAGACGGGACCATGCCGGGACGGGCACCGAGCTTAGTGGAAGAACGATAGTGATCGCTTGATGCAATTTCCGGTCGGCATCATGCTGTCGCGGAAAAGTCTCGTCCACGGGACAGATTGTGCGGTCAGTCAATTGTTTCCGGCTGTGGGCGTACTACCCTCGGAAAGGCGCATCGTCCCGGTGCTGCGGCAGGGGGAAAGACATACAGGGATGGGATCAGCCGAGGTATCACCGCAGATGGCCTTCGCCCGCTTCGTCCGGCGCGCCATCGATGACGCTCGTGACGAACGTGGCTGGACCGTGACCGATCTTGCCTCGCACACGGGCGTGGGACGCTCCACCGTGTTCCGCTGGTTGGCGGGTGACTGGCAGGATTATCCCGAGCTGGCCAAGGTGCGCGGCTTCTGCGCCGCACTGGATCTACCGGTCGCTGCCGCGTTCCGCGCGCTCGGGCTGCCCGACGCCGGCCCCACCCCCCGGCGACGCCACGACGACGGCCCCGTCGAAGCCGACGTCCGCGCCATCCTGGACCGGCTGGCCGACCCGACGGTCCCCGCCGAGGAGAAGCACCACATCCGCGACCTGCTCCGCTACCTGGCCCGCCGCCCCATCCGCCGAGCCGGCTAACCCCCCGGGGCGGAGGGGCCCGGGTGGGATTAGGGGACCGTGAGGGTGAACTCGGCGGTGTGGACTTCGGTCCCTACCTGGAAGTCCAGGTACAGGCGGTAGCGGCCGGGGCCGGGGGTGGTCAGCCAGAACTTGATCTGGCCGTCCACCAGCTCTGGTTCCGGGTGCACGTGCAGGTAGCCGAGGTCGCCCTCGCGCAACGCCACCAGATGCCCGTACGCCCCGAGGTACCGCTCCAGCGGGGCGGCGCCGCCAGCACCGTCGACCCGGAACGTCAGCGGCACTGTCGCCCCCGCCTGCGGGGTGCCCTGGTAGCCGACCGTGAACCGGCCCACCGTCGTCGAGGTGGCCGGACCCGGCAGCGAACGAGGCTGGTAGTCACCGGGCACGACCAGGTCCGCGCCGAGGGTCACCGCGGTCTGCGCGCCGTTGTCGGCGACGACGGTGAAATCGGCGTACGCGCGCCAGACCCCGGACTGCGCGAGGGTCAACGGCACCGACCAGGTGCCGTCCGCCGCCATGGTCGGGTGCAGGTGCTGGTAACCGGTCAGGTCCCGACGGACGACGATGAGGTGCATCGGCTTGTCGTGCACGACGGCGAAGCGGGTGACGGGCCGGCGCTGCACGTCGCGCACCTGGAAGCGGAGCTGACCGGGCCTGCCGGCCGCGAACTCGGTCGTCAGGGGCGCCAGGGTGAACCCGGCTGAGCTGACCGCCAGACCGCCCGGTTCGGTGGCCGTGCCCTGATCGGTGCTCGCGGCGCTGCCGTGGTTGTGCGGCCCGGTCCCCGGCGGGTCGGTGTGATCGGCGGCCAACGACGGGCTGCCGGTGGCGGTGCCTGTCGTGTTCATCCGGCCGAGGCCGAAACCGAGCAGCACCGCCAGCACCAGCCCACCGACCACCAGCGCCAGCCGGAGCGTGCTCCGGTCCGGCGCGGCGGAGACCTGGTCAGGCACCGCCGACGCCCAGCACGTGGCCCGCCTCGGCGACGGCGGTCCTACCCGTGACGTCGTGCGCGCGGGTGACGGGCTGCTGGTCGGTCATACCCCCACGGTACCGCCGCGTCGGGGCGGCCCAGGCCGACGCCCGGACGGCGTGGCGACGGTCGCATTCGACGCCGCCCGGGAACTTTCCCACCCGACCTGCGCAGACCGCGCCGCAGCGCCGGTCAACGCCCTCGACCAGGCATGGACGACGCCCCGAACCCCGTGCAGCCGAGGATTGGCGCAGACCTCCCTGCAGCGCCTCGACCCGGGCACGGACCGCGCCCCGAACCCGAGCAGCGCCGACGACCGCCCGGCGACCGACGGGAGGGGCGGCGGGTCAGCCGGCGACGGCGAGGGCGAGCGGGAGCACGTCGGGCGCACCGGCCCGGCGCAGGGCCCGAGCGACCAACGTCATCGTCCAACCCGAGTCGATCAGGTCGTCGACGAGCAGCACCGGGCCGTCCAGGCCCGTCAGGGCGTCCGCCAGGTCGGTCGGCACGGTGAAGGTGTCGTGCAGCGCGCGTACCCGTTGGGCGCTGTTGCCGCGCGGCCCGGCCGGACCGCCCGGACCGGCCGGGATGACCTCGCCGAGCAGCGGCAGCCGGCCCACGGCGGCGATCCGCTCGGCGAGCGACCCGACCAGTCGGGGCCGTCGCCGCGAACCGACCGCGACCACCCCCACCGGCCGGCGGGGCCACGGGTCGTCGCCGTGCGCCCATGCCTTCAACACCTCCACCACCGCGCCGACGACGTCGTCGGGCACCGGCGCGTCCAGCGCCTCCGGGCCGACGAGATCACGCAACCGGCCACCCCAACCGAGGTCCGACAGGCGCCCGACGGCACGGCCCGGCAACGCCTGCTCCGCGGGGGCGATCCGGCCCTTGAGGGGTACGCCCACCGCGTCCAACCCGGTCGGCCAGAGCTTCTTCGGGGCGATCTCCACGCCGGGGCGGCCCAGGAAGGTCTGCGCGGCGGCGAGCGCGGCTGTCGACACGTCGGCAGAGAAGAGCGGGTCGGCGCACCTGTCGCACCGGCCGCAGTCGGTCGCCCCGGTGTCGTCGAGGCGTTCCCGTAGATACCGCATCCGGCAGTCGGACGTGGTCGCGTACTCCCGCATGGCCTGCTGCTCGACGGTGCGCGCCTCGGCGACGCGGCGCAACCGGGCCTCGTCGTAGACCCAGGGCTCGCCGGTGGCGAGCCATCCACCGCGCACCCGGCGGACCGCGCCGTCCACGTCGAGCACCTTGAGCATCAGCTCCAGCCGGGTGCGGCGCAGGTCGACGAGCGGTTCGAGGGCCTGGGTGGAGAGAGGGCGGTCGGGGTGCAGGGCGGCCAGCACGGCGCGCACCTGCTGCTCCGGTGGGAACGCCAGCGAGGCGAAGTATCGCCAGATGGCGGCGTCCTCGACGCCGGGCAGCAGCAGCACCTCGGCGTGCTCGACGGCGCGGCCGGCGCGGCCGACCTGCTGGTAGTACGCGATCGGCGAGGGCGGCGCGCCGAGGTGGACGACGAAGCCCAGGTCAGGCTTGTCGAAGCCCATGCCGAGGGCGCTCGTCGCGACCAACGCCTTGATCTTGTTGTCGAGCAGGTCCTGCTCGGCGGCGCGCCGGTCGGCGTCGTCGGCCTGCCCGGTGTACGACGCCACCGGGTAGCCCCGGGACCGCAGGAACTCGGCCGTCTCCCCCGCTGCCGCGACGGTCAGCGTGTAGACGATGCCCGAGCCGGGGAGCTGATCGAGGTGGTCGGCGAGCCAGGCCAGCCGGTGTGCCGGGCTGGGCAGGTCGAGGACCCCGAGGCGCAACGACTCGCGATCCAGGGTGCCGCGCAGGATGAGGGCGTCTCCCAACTGCTCGGCCACGTCCTGGGTGACCCGCGAGTTGGCGGTGGCGGTGGTCGCCAGCACCGGGGTGCGCTCGGGCAGCTCGGCGAGGAAGGTGCGCAGCCGCCGGTAGTCCGGCCGGAAGTCGTGCCCCCAGTCGGAGACGCAGTGTGCCTCGTCGACCACCAGCAGCCCGGTGGTGGCGGCCAGCTTCGGCAGCACCCCGTCGCGGAAGTCCGGGTTGTTGAGCCGTTCCGGGCTGATCAGCAGCACGTCCACGGCACCGGTCTGGATCTCCGCGGTGATCTCGTCCCACTCGTCGAGGTTCGCCGAGTTGATCGTGCGGGCCTTGATGCCCGCCCGGGCCGCCGCCTCGACCTGGTTACGCATCAGCGCCAGCAGCGGCGAGACGATGACGGTCGGGCCGTGCTCCCCGCGCTCGCGCAGCAGGGCGGTGGCCACGAAGTAGACCGCCGACTTGCCCCAACCGGTCCGCTGCACACAGAGCACCCGTCGCCGGTCGACGACCAGTGCCTCGATGGCCCGCCACTGGTCCTCACGCAGACGGGCGTGGTCACCGGCCAGCCGGCGCAGCACCGCCTCGGCCCGCTCCCGGATTGCCGCCCGCTCTGCTGTCTCCACCCGGCATTTCTACCAGCCCAAGTCGGATAACCCCCACGATCAGCGGGGCACAGTGGGCGCCGCCTCCACCACCGCCGGCGTGTCCGTCGGCAGGACGGGCGGCGGCAGGAACAGCAGGACGCCGCGGAGACCGTCGACAACCGCGAGGGGCAGCGCGCAGCGCGCGGCCAACTCCTCCATCGACGCGTACGGGCCGCGTACCCACCGGTCCATCGCCACCTGCTGGCGTTGCGCGTCGGTGAGCCCGGGCAGTGTGGCGAGCACGTGGTCGGGTACGGCGTTGATGTCCACGAGCCCGCCGTCGTCGAAGGCGCGGGGCAGGTCGGGGCGGCCGATCGCGAACTCCAGACGCGCCGAGGGATAGCGGTGCAGCAGGTTGCGCGCCTGCTCGCGGCGCAGCCGGCGCTCCTCGTCGCGTGCCTGCGCCATCTGCGGCCGACCGGTGATCCGCCCCCAGACCCACCGGTTGAGCAGGACCACGTGCAGGGCGCCCACCAGCCAGCAGAGGCCGAGCACGCCGAGCCCGAGGAACGCCTCGGCCGCCGAGTCCTCCTTCTCCAGGTCGTCGGTGGCGATCATGAAGACCAGCAGCACCGCGGTGAGGAGATAGCCGACGGCCGCGAGGCCGAGCCGTCGACTGCGGCGCCGCACCGCGTACGCCAGCATCACCAGCCAGGTCCCGGTGCCGAACGAGAGCAGTGGCAGGAGGGTGCCGGCGACGGTGGCCGTGGTGCTCACCCATGTCGGCAGCGGGTGCCGCTCCCGGCGCGGCTGGTCGACCGCGAACGGGGACGGCGGCCCGGCGGGCAGGCCGGCCAGAGCGGGGTACAGAGGCGAGGGCAGGTCCGCGTACGGCGGGACGGCCGCCTGGGGCAGCGGGCCCGACGCTTGGGGCGATGGGCCCGAGGCCCGGGGCGGTGTGGTCGCCTGGGCCGGGACGGCCTGGGCGGGCGGTGGTGCGGAGGGCGGTGCGGCCGGGGCAGCCGGATGTGAGTCGGCGGACGGGTGCGCCGGCACCCTGTTCTCCGCCTGCCGCGCGGCGGAAGCCGAAGCTGGCCACCCTGTTTCCGGGACGCCGGCGGTGAGGGTCGGGTCGGCGCGCAGGATCCGACCGTGCAACTCGCGTAACGCCTCGCCGGGCCCGATGCCGTATTCCTCCCGGAGCAGGCTGTCGATATCCCGGTAAGCGGCCAACGCCTCGGCCTGCCGTCCGCTGCGGTACAGCGCCAGCATGTACTGGTGGCGCAGCCGCTCCCGGACCGGGAACTCGGCCACCAACTCGACCAACTCGCCGACCAGCTCGCGGTGCCGCCCGCTGTCCAGTTTCAGCTCCGCGCGGGTCTCCAGGGCGACGGCCCGCAACTCCACCAGGCGGTGCCGGGCAGCCTCGAACACCGCACCGGAGAAGCCGGTGAACGGCTCCCCGTGCCACAGGTCCAGAGCGGCGGTCAGCTCGGCGAGCGCCTGCTCCGTGACGCCGGACTCGTGCCGGCGCCGGGCGGCCTGGACGCCCCGCTCGAAACGGACCGCGTCCACCGCCTCGGGATCCACCCGCAGCAGATAGCCGGCGTCGGTCAGGCTGAGCACCTGCCCCGGTGTACGCGGCGACCGGTCCGGCTCCAGCACCCGGCGCAGCCCGGCGACGTACTTCTGCACCACGTTGGGGCCGTTCGCGGGCGGATCGTCCGGCCAGACCGCCTCGACGATCTGCCCGGTGGCCACCGGACGACCCGTGGAGAGCAGCAGCACGGCCAGCACCGCCCGCTGCTTGCCGGGACCGAGGTCGATTTCACGGTCGGCGAACCAGGCCCGCTGAGGCCCGAGGATCTCGAAACGCAGCGCTCCCGACATGCGAATTTCCGCTCCTGACACCCCCGACGATCGCCGGACGGCAGTGCCCGGCAGCCGGACGGCAGCATATCGGCAGCCGTACCGCCGTGCCCGGCGGCAACATGGTCATCGGCACAAGCCACGCAGCGAGAAAGAGAAATGTGATGACACAGGCAACGGGCAGCGCGAGCACCATCCGACGGACGGTGGGCGCGGTCACCGCCATGCTGGCCACGACCACCCTGGTGGTTGGGTGCGGGCCCAAGAGCGAACCGACCTCGGCACCGCAGAGCGGCCCGAGCGCCAGCCCGACCGTCGACCCGAAGCAGGCGCTCCTCGACGCCGTCCCGGACGGCACCGAGGGGACGTTCAAGTTCAGCGGCAAGGACTCCTCCAGCACGCACAGCGGGCGGGTCGACCCGGCTTCGAAGGCTGTCGAGATCAACACCACTGGCGCACCGGGCTCCGACGGCATCACCACGAAGATGTCGTTCCTGCTCATCGGTGAGGAGGTCTGGCTGAAGGCGAAGTTCAGCGGCCAGCCGGGCCTGCCGAAGTTCCCGGACAAGTGGATGAAGCTGGACCGCACGAAGCTGGCCGAGAGCGACACCATCCCGGCCTACGACGGTGCGGACCAGGGCAACGCCGGCCCGCTCATCGAGGCGGCCACCTCCGTCAAGGAGCAGAGCCCCGGGCAGTACGCCGGGGTCGTCGACGTGAGCACTGGCAACGCGGCCCAGGTGCTGGAGGAGGGCGAGGCGGCAGCGCTCGGCGAAGCTGCCAAGTCGGTGCCGTTCACCGCAGTTGTCGACGCGGACAAGCACCTGACCTCACTGACGCTGAAGATCCCGGCCGCCGGCAAGGCGAAGGCGTACGACTACGTCGTCACCTACGCCGACTACGGCACCTCGCCGAAGATCAGCGTGCCGACCGGTTCCGCCGCGACGAAGGCTCCGGCGATGGCCTACGAGATGCTGAACGGCTGACCCACGACGCAGGAGGGCGGCGGCCACACGGGGGGCCGCCGCCCTTCAGTCGTTCATGGGGGCGTGCATCAGCGGCCGAGGACCGAGCCCCCGTTGACGCCGAGGACCTGACCGGTGACGTAGCCGGCGGCCGGGCTGGCGAGATAGCGGACGGCCTCGGCGATGTCGTCCGGCAGGCCGGCCCGCCCGACCAGGGTCGCCGCTACCCGCTTCGCGTGCCCCTCGGCGGTCATCCGGTCGCCGAAGAACTCGGTCTCTGCGACATAGCCGGGGCTCACCACGTTGACCGTGATCTGGTCCGGGCCGAGCTGAGCCGCCAGGTCGTACGCCCAGCCGTGCAGGGCCGCCTTCGCCGCCGAGTACGCCCCGCCGCCGCCGCGCTGAGCGGCGATCGAGCTGACCAGGATCACCCG
Organism: Micromonospora sp. M61; assembly: GCF_018070245.1. NCBI lineage: Bacteria > Bacillati > Actinomycetota > Actinomycetes > Micromonosporales > Micromonosporaceae > Micromonospora > Micromonospora sp. M61. The sequence goes on from NZ_JAGPYA010000006.1 coordinate 103,216, forward strand.
CCCGCCGGGGCGACGCAGTGCCGGCCGCAACGCCTCGGTCAGCAGTACGGCGGTGAGCACGTTGGCGTCCAGGTTGGCCCGCCAGTGTGCGGCGGTCCCGGCCAGGGTGCCGGTGTCCCCGCCCAGGTAGCCGCCCGCGTTGTTGACCACCACGTCGACCGGCCGACCGTCGACCGCCGCGAGCACCCGGTCGAGCTGCTCCGGGTCGGTCAGGTCGGCGGTGACCGCGTTGACAGCGTTGGCCCGACCACACTCGGCGGAGATCCGTTCGGCGGCGGCCGACAGCACATCCGACCGCCGGCCGACGATCAGAACGTCGTACCCGTCCCGAACGAGCGCCTCCGCAACGGCGGCCCCGATCCCGGTCCCACCCCCACTGACAACAGCAACCCGAGAGTCCATCTCCCCAGCCTCCCCCTCCGCAACAACACCCCGTCGATCATGAAGTTATCGCCATCCGCCGCGGCGTGTCGTGGCTATAACTTCATGATCGACGGGGGCAGAAGGGGGGTTGGGGTCAGCGTGGGGGGCGGAGGGTGCGGGTTAGGTGGGACAGGCGGGGGGCCAGGCTCGTCAGGCCTCCTGGGAAGAAGTAGACGGCCAGGATGAAGACAGTGCCCAGGACGAACAGCGGCTGGCTCAGCGGGTGGCTGAGGACGGCCGGCAGGTTGTCCACCGCGTCGCTCGTGCCGAACGCGGTGAGCCGGTGGTCCAGGTACATGTAGAGGACACCGCCGAGCACCGGCCCCCACCTGGTGCCCGGTCCGCCGAGCACCACCATGACCAGCAGCGACAGGGTCAGCTCGGAGGACGTGATGTGCGGCGACGCGCCGCCGACGATGAGGACGTAGACCACCCCGCCCGCCGACGCCAGCCCGCCGGCGAGGGTGAACGCCACCAGCTTGTAGCGGTACGGGTCCAGCCCGAGCACACCGATCCGCCGCTCGTCGTCACGCAGCCCGGCGAGCACCCGACCGGTCGGGGAACCGCTCACCCGGTGCACCACGAAGACCACCAGCGTCAGGTACGCGAGCGCCAGCCAGTACAGGTTGACGGTGTTCGTCACCCCCACCAGCCCGGCGGGCAGCCCGGACACGTCCAGCGGCAGACCTTCCTCGCCGCCGGTGAGCCCACCGAAGTCCCGGGCCACCAGGATCGCGCCGACCTGGGCGAAGGCCAACGTGACCATGGCGAACGCGATGCCCACGGTGCGCAGCGCCACCGCGCCGAGCAGCGCGGCGAGGATCGTCCCGCCGGTGATGGTCAGCAACGCCGCCTGCCACAGCGGCAGACCGGCCCGAGTGATGAGGATGTCGGTGCCGTACACACCGGCCGCGAAGTACAGCGCGTGCCCGAAGGAGAGCATGCCGGTCCGGCCGAAGAGCAGGTCGTACCCGGCCGCCAGACCGCCGAAGATCAGGCAGATGGCGAGCAGTTGCAGGGTGCCGGGCGAGTTGACCGGTCCCTCGAAGATCCCCGGCAGGGAGATCGTCGAGTACGGCAGGATCGCCAGCACGACCAGCGCGACCAGCGGCAGGAACGGGCGGACCCGGTGCCACCGCCCCCGCTGCGGGGTCAACTCGTCGGGCACCTGCGCGGGAGGCGCGTCGATCACCGTCATGCCGTTGCCACCTTTCCGGCGATGCCCTGCGGGCGCAGCAGCAGCACCACGGCCAGCAGCCCGACCACGCAGATGTCGCCCAGCCCGGACGTGCCGTAGTAGTTGACGAACTGCTGCACCAGACCGACCACGACCGCCGCGTACGCGGAGCCGACCACCGAGCCCATCCCGCCGATCACCACCACGATGAACGCGAAGATCAGCAGCGAGCTGCCCTGACCGGGCGAGACGGTGCCGAAGTAGACCCCGCCGAGCGCACCGGCGAGCGCGGCGGCCGCCCCACCGATCGCGAAGACCAGCGTGAACGCCTTGCGGACGTCGATGCCGAGGGCGGTCACCATCTCCCGGTTCTCCACCCCGGCCCGGATCACCAGGCCGTACCTTGTCCAGCGCAGGAACGCCAGGATCGCGCCGAGCACCAGCACCGCCGCGATGATCAGCAGCAGGCCGCCGTTGGGCACCTGCGCGCCGAGGATCCCGGTCACCTGCCGAGTCCAGTCGGGACGCGGGAACGGGCGTGCGTCCGCACCCCAGGTGGCCTGCAACAACGCCACCCCGGCCAGGGACAGGCCGACGGTCACCAGCACCTGCTCGATGGTGCGGGAGTAGAGCGGGCGGATCAGCACCAGCTCGACCAGGATCGCGACCAGCGTGCCGGCGGCCACCCCGAAGGCGACAGCGAGCACGAAGCCGAACCCGTCGGAGCCCGCGCCCGGCAGGTTGCCCGCCGCCCACCAGGTGCCGTACGCGCCCACGCCGAGGAACAGCCCGTGCGCGAAGTTGAGCACGTCGGCCAGACCGAAGACCAGGGACAGGCCCGACGCGACCAGGAAGTACAGCGCCGCCAGGCCCAGCCCGGTCAACGCCAACAGAATCACGGTCCCCATCAGTGGGACACCTCCGCCGAGCCCACACCCAGCAACGACCTGGTCAGCGCCGTCTCCAACAACAGTTCACGGGCGTCGCCGGTCCAGGCCACCTTGCCGGCGGCCAGCACCACCGCATCGCGGGCCAGTCGGCGTACGACGGCCAGGTTCTGCTCGACGAGCAGCACCGGCACCGACTCCGCGACCCGTTCCAACACCTCGGCCACCTCGGTCACCACCTTCGGCGCCAACCCCTTGGTCGGCTCGTCGACCAGCAGCAGCCGGTTGTCGTTGAGCAGCACCCGCCCGATCGCGAGCATCTGCTGCTGCCCGCCGGACAGCGAACCCGCCCGTTGCCGTCCGCGCCGGTCCAGCTCCGGGAAGAGCGCGAAAACCTTGTCGTACGCCGGGCTGGTGCCGCGCCGCTCGGCGAGCCGCAGGTTCTCGGCGACGGTGAGGCCGGCGAACACGCAGCGGTCCTCGGGCACGTAGCCGAGCCCACCGCGGACCAGCCGGTGCGTGCGCTGGGCCAGCAGGTTCTGCGCACCCATCCGGATGGTGCCGCGGACCTCCCCGGCGGGCGGGGTGAGGCCGACGATCGCGCGCAACGTGGTGGTCTTGCCGACGCCGTTGCGACCGAGCAGGACGGTCACGCCGGTCGGGGCCACCGCGAAGGACACCCCCTGCAGGATGTGCAGCCCGGAGATCCGGACCGACAGGTCCTCCACAGTGAGAACTGGTTCCATCAGGCCCGCGCTCACAGCGACTCCCCCAGGTAGGCCTCTTGCACCGTGGGGTTCGCCATCACCGTCTCCGGCGTGTCGCAGGCAAGCAGCGCGCCGTGGTGCATGACGGCGATCCGGTCGGCCAGCTCCAGGATGACGTCCATGTGGTGCTCGACCATCAGCACCGCCCGGCCGCTGTCGCCGGTCAGCGACTTGATGACGGCCACCAGTTCGGGGATGTCCTCGGCGCTGACGCCGGCCATCGGTTCGTCCAGCAGCATCACCCGCGGTTCACCGGCGAGCAGCAGGGCGATCTCCAACTTGCGCTTCTCGCCGTGGGCCAGGGTGCCGGCGAGTGCCGTACCCCGGTGGGCGAGACCGACCCGGTCGAGCGCCGCGTCGGCGGCGGCGGCGACCTCCCGGTCGGCCGCCGCCCGCCGCCACAGTGCCATCGAGCCCCCGCGGTGCGCCTGCACGGCGAGCCGGACGTTCTCCCGCACGCTGAGCGAGCCGAAGACCGAGGACGCCTGGAAGGTACGGCCCAGTCCGAGGCGGGCCCGCCGGTGCGGCGGGAGCGCCCCGATGTCCTGACCGTCCAGAACTATCCGGCCCTCCGTGGCCCGGCGCAGGCCAGTGATCAGGTTGAACAGTGAGGTCTTGCCGGCGCCGTTCGGCCCGATCACGCCCAGGAACTCCCCGGGCGCGAGGTCGAGGTAGACGCTGTCGACGATGGCGACCTCACCGATCCGCCAGGTCAGACCGCGGGTGGCGAGCATGGGTCAGCCCTTCATCGCCACGGCCGGTGGCGCGGACTCGTCACCGGTGAGGCTCTTCTGCGCGGTGGCCGTGAACTCGGTGCCGCTGCCGGTCAGCTTGGCCTGGAACATCGGCTGGAGCAGCGCGTGGTCGGCGGCCCGGATGGTCATCTTGCCCTTGACCCCGTCGAAGCTCCAGCCCTCCAGGGCGGTGACCATCTTGTCGACGTCGTCCCCGCCCTCCTGCGCCGCGCGGACCACCATCTGGGCGGCGGCGAAGCCGTCCGGGTGGAACAGGTCGATGGTGGTGACCTTCGCCTTCAGGGCCTTGCTGGCCTCGGTGTCGCTCGCACCGTCGAAGTAGTGCGACAGGAAGGAGATCTTGGCGCCGGCGGTGCCAAAGGTCTGCCACGAGGCGCGGATGTCCAGGCCCGTGACGACAGTGGTGGACGAGAGCACGCCCTGCTGGTCGAGGGTCTGCCACATCGCCGGGGCGGTGGTGCCCGCCCAGGCCACGAACAGCAGGTCCGGCTTCGCCGCCTTGATCTGGCTGGCGAACGGGGTGAACTCGGTGGCGCTGGCCGGCGCCCGGACACTGCTCACGGTGGCGCCCGCGCTGCCGATGACGGCCTTCACGGCTGCCTCGTTGGCGTCACCGAACGCGCCGTCCTGGGCGAAGACCACGACCTTCTTGCCGGCCGGGTCGCCGATGAACGACTTGGCGGTCACCACGTCCTGGTAGGACTGCCGGCCGGAGCGGAACGTGTACTTGTTCGCGCCGGTCACCGCGTCGGTGGCGGCCGGGCCGGAGACGAACAGCACCTTGTTCTGCGCGGCGATCGGCGCGACCTGGAGCGCCACGCCCGAGGCGGTGGAACCGGCAATGATCTTCGCGCCCTTGCCGATCAGGTCCTTCGCGGCGGAGACCGCCTTGGCCGGGTCGCCCGCGTCGTCGACCTCGGTCAACTCGATCTTCCGGTCACCGACCTTGCCGGTGCCCTTGGTGGCGAAGTCCAGCCCCGCCTTGAAACCCTCGATGTACTGCTTTCCATAGCTGGCCAGGGCACCCGACTGGGAGTACACCAGGCCGACCTTGACCGGCGCGGCGTTGTCGCCGCCGCCGGTGGCGGTGTCCTGCGGGCTACCACAGGCCGTGGCGGCCAGCGCCGCGGCCATCATCGTGGCGGCGGAGAGGAACACCCGCCGCGTCGTCCGGACCGTCATTGCGACTCCACATGAGGACTCGGAGGGAGAGAACTTCTTCGTGACGGCTCACGCTAGAAGTGACGTCACCCACGAGCTATGTGGCGGAAACACACAAGTAACAGGAATGAGGTGGCCGGGGGTTACAACGGGCCGCACGGTCACCGGAGAGCCGGCGCTCCCGGTGGCCTGAACCTCCACGGACCACCCGAGGTCTGTGTCGCCTCGCCCCATCTGCCCCGATCGGTCAACCACAGGGACCGGCGTGGGCCGCCGGGCGCGGGCGGCGCCGATGACCGTCGAGCGGGCGAAGATCGCGTCAACTTCCCTGTTGTTGCTGTCTCAACCCGCCGCAAGGCAGCAACATCGGTGAAGTTGCTGCCTCGTCCGGACCCCGGATGTGTCGTCGGCCCGCCGTCCGGGTGGCGGACGGCGGGCCAGCGGGTGGGCCGGGCGTGATCGGCCCGGCGGTCGGCTCGGAGCGGATCAGCTCCGGGCCGAGGTCGGCTCGGTGGGGGCAGGTTCCCCGCCGAGCCGCAGAGAGGTCAGTTCCCGGCTAGGGCGGCGACGGCGGTGTCCGGATGGTCGCTGAAGACGCCGTCCAGGCCCAGGCCGAGGAAGAGTTCGTACTCGGCGGTGATGTCGCCGCGCGCGTTGGGGTCGGTGCCGATCCGGAAGTCCACCGGGAGGAACTGGTTCTCCGCGCGGAACGTCCAGGAGTGCACGAGCAGCCGCTCACGGTGCGCGTCGCGCACCACGTTGGTCGGGGCGAGCAGGGCGCCGGTGGCGTCCCGGGGCACGAGCAGGTTCTTGTTCGCCCCGATGCCGTCGGCGTACCCGGCGATCCACTTCAGCCCGGCCGCCGTGACGAGGTCCTGGTAGCCGCGGGTGTCACCGGCGACGGTGAAGTCGTACGGGCGGCCGGCGGCATCGAGCAGTTGGACCAGCTTCACGTCGGTGACCCGGCTCAGCCGTCGCAGGTTGGCCGTCTCGAACGACTGGATGAAGACCGGCGAGTTCCTGCGGTCCAGCTTGTTCTGCCGCAGCACCCGCAGCAGCGGCTCCTCCAACGGCAGGCCGATCGACGTGAAGTAGGTCGGGTGCTTGGTCTCCGGGTAGATGCCGATGGTGCGGCCCCGTGTCCGCCCTTCGGTCCGGGCCAGGTCGATGACCTCCTGGAGGGTGGGCACCTCGAAGCGGCCGTCGAACGCGGTGTTCGCCACGCGGACCTGCGGCAGTCGTTCCTTGGCCCGCAGCGTCTTCAGCTCGGCCAGTGTGAAGTCCTCGGTGAACCAGCCGGTCACGGCGACACCGTCGATGGTCCTGGTCGCCTTGCGGGCCGCGAACTCCGGGTGCGTCGACACGTCGGTGGTGCCGGAGATCTCGTTCTCGTGCCGGGCGACCAGGACGCCGTCGGAGGTGGACACCAGGTCCGGCTCGATGTAGTCGGCGCCCATCCGGATCGCCAGCCGGTACGCCTCCAGGGTGTGTTCCGGCCGGTAGCCGCTGGCGCCTCGGTGACCGATCACGATCGGCCGGTCGTTCGCCCGGGTGCGGTCCGCGCCGGTCGAGGGCTCGGCGGCGGCGATGGTGGGCACGGCCATGGCGGCGGCTGCGAGCAGCACGCCGGCCAGGCCGAGGGTCGAAAGGGTACGTCGCAACGCCGTCTCCTGTCGTGGGGGTGAGCCGCTTCAGGAGACCGCCCCGGGTTGGCCGGCAGTTGGTCGAGGGTTGGCCGGGAGGTGAATCTCCGGAATGAGCGTTCCCGCTCCGGGCGACGGGCGGGAAAGGAAGATTGTCTGGTGCGCCGGTTTTTCCGCAACCCCGTGCGGCTGGTGCCGCTGGGGTTCCTGGTGCCGATCCTGCTGGGCACCGGCCTGCTGATGACCCGCTGGTCGACCATCGAGCATCAGCGCCCACCCCTGGTCACCGCGTTGTTCACCGCCACGTCGGCGGTGTCGGTGACGGGGATGGCGATCAACGACACCCCCAACTACTGGTCCGGCGCCGGCCTTGTGGTGATCACCCTGCTCACCCAGCTCGGTGGTCTCGGCATCCTCACCGCGGCGGCGCTGGTCATCCTGGTGGTCTCACGCCAGCTCGGCCTGCGTAACCGGCTGCTGGTGCAGGCCGAGACGGCGGAGTTCGGCATCGGTGACGTGGGCCGGCTGCTGCGCCGGATCGCGCTCACCGTCTTCGCCTGCGAGGCCGTGATGACCGCTGTTGTCGCCGGCCGCCTCTGGTGGGCGTACGACTATCCGCCCGGACGGGCCCTGTGGTCTGGCGTGTTCCACGCCGTCCAGGCGTTCAACAACGGTGGTTTCGCGCTCTACACCGAGGGTCTGCTGGCCTTCGACCGTGATCCGTGGGTGTCGTTGCCGCTGGCGTTCGGGGCCATCGTCGGTGGGCTGGGGTTTCCGGCCCTGTTCGAGGCCGCCCGGGAATGGCGCAAGCCGGCTGGCTGGGCGGTGGCCACCAAGTTGACCATCTGGGGCAGCGTGGTCCTGCTGCTGCTCGGCTTCGTCGGCCTGCTCGCCGCCGAGTGGACCAACGCCAGCACCATCGGCTCGTACGACGTCGGGGGCAAGGTGCTCGCGTCGTTCACCCAGATCGCGTTGAGCCGCACCGGTGGCTTCAACGTGCTGAACATCGCGGACCTCCAGGAGGAGAGCTACCCGCTGCTGATCGTGCTGATGTTCATCGGCGGTGGCAGCGCCAGCACGGCCGGCGGCATCAAGGTGTCCACGTTCTTCCTGCTCGCGTTCACCATCTGGGCCGAGTTGCGCGGCGAGCCCGACGTGACGGTCGGGCACCGCCGGGTGGCCACCGCGAGTCAGCGGCAGGCCGTGACGGTGGCCCTGCTCAGCGTCGCGCTGGTGACGGCCGGGACCATGCTCCTGCTGCTGCTCACCGAGGGCGTGCGGTTCGTCGCGGCCCTGTTCGAGGTCACCTCGGCGTTCAGCACCACCGGGCTCACCGTCGGTCTGGCCAGCGAGCTGCCGGCCAGCGGCCAGCTGGTGCTGACTGTGCTGATGTTCATCGGCCGGGTCGGGCCGCTCACCCTCGGGTCGGCGATCGCCCTGAACACCCGGCGCAGGCTCTACCGCTACCCCCAGGAACAACCCATTGTCGGCTAGGAGCGAGGAGGGTCGAGGTGTCGGCGAGACGATCGGACGGCGGCGGCATCGTGGTGATCGGGTTGGGTCGCTTCGGCTGCCATCTGGCCGCGTCGCTCAACCGGATGGACCGCGAGGTGCTGGCCGTCGACCGCAACCCGGATCAGGTGCAGCGCTTCTCGGCGCAGCTCGACCGGGTGGTCCAGGCCGACGCGACGGAGGACGGTGCGCTACGGCAGCTCGGCGTCACCAGCTTCGGCCGGGCGGTGGTGGCCATCGGGGCGTCGGTGGAGGCGAGCGTCCTCACCGTGCTGGCGTTGGTCGAGCTGGGTGTGCCGCAGATCTGGGCGCGTGCCACCTCGCAGAAACACGCCAAGATCCTGTCGTCGGTCGGCGCGCACCACGTGATCTTCCCGGAGGCGGAGACCGGCGAGCGGGTGGCGCACCTGATCGTCAGCCGGCTGCTCGACTTCATCGAGTTCGACGACGACTTCGCGATCGCCACCGTCCGGGTGCCGGAGTCGCTCGTCGGGCGCACCCTGCTCGACCTGCGTCCGGAGGAGCGTTCCGGGGTCCGGGTGATCGGCGCAAAGGCACCCGGTGAGCGTTTCCGGTACGCCTCGGACGACACAGCGCTGGCGCAGGGTGGGCTGTTGGTCGTGGAGGGTGGGATCGACCAGGTGCAACGGTTCGCGGGGCGACGCTGACCGTCACTTCTTACCGCCAGGCCCCTTCCCCTTGCCCTTTGTCACTTTCCCGCTTTTCCCGGGCCACCACCCGGCCCTTTGCCCTTGCCGGGCTTCTCAGGCTTGGCCTTGGGGCCACCCGAACCCGGGCCGCCGCCAGCTGTCGCCGCCTTCGGCGGGGCCTTGGGTTGGGTCTTCGTCGTGGTGGCGGCTGTGCGCGCCGGGGCGGTGGACGGCGTGCTGCCGGCCACCCCGGAGACACGTACGCCGCAGGCCACGTCGCCGAGCCGGAACTCGACAGGCAGCTGGTTCGCCCCGCTGTACGTGCCGCTGAGGGTGAGCTTCTCGGCCGCGCCGGGCGCCAGCGTGGTGCGCTCGGCCACCGGCCGGACCAGCACTGTGTTCCCCTGCTGCTGCACCGGCGCGGGCTCCGCCTTCGTGACGGTCTGCTGACCGGGGAAGGTGAAACTCATCGCCCAGTCCCGCAGCTCACTCTCACCGGTGTTGGTCAACGTCAGCTCGGCGGCGAAGTCGGTGCCGGAGTCCGTGCGCAGCGCGTACGCCACCTCGCACGGCACCTTCTCCGGCAGGCCCATCCGGGCCTCGGTGGTCGGCCGGCCCTCGCCGCTGGCCGGGGTACGCGAGGTGAACCCCCACATCACGCCGGTGACCGCGATCAGCCCGACAGCGGCCACCCCGGCTTCCACCCGCCGACGACGGCTCACCCGCTGGCGGACCCTCTGGTCCCGTTGGCGGGTACGGGAGATCGGCAACGCGTCGGTCTCCGCCGACCAGGGCAGGATCGTGGTGCCCGCGCTGGCGAGCGCGGACGGGTCCAGCGGCCCTCCGGCCGGGGAGACCGGCACCGCCGCCAGCATCCCGGCCGCGTCGGCGAGGGTCCGGGCCACCTCGGCGGTCGCCGGCCGGTCCGCGGGTTGCTTGGCCAGGCAGCGCCGCACCAGGTCGGTCACCTCGTCGGGCAGCCCCGGCACCTCCGGCATCGGATCCGGGTCGGTGTACATGTGCGCCCGCAACATCTGGGTCGTGGTGTTGGCCTGCCACGGCAGCCGGCCGGTGAGCATCCGGTAGAGCAGCAGCCCGACGGCGTACACGTCGGTGGCCGGGGAGACCTGACCGTTGTCCAGCCGTTCCGGGGCGAGGTACGCGGGGGTGCCCAGCAGCGTGCCGTCCGGCCCCTTCTCGCTCTCCCCCACCAGCGCGGAGATGCCGAAGTCGACAACCTTGACCCCGGTCGAGGTGAGCATCACGTTGCCCGGTGTCACGTCACGGTGCACCACACCGCGGGCGTGCGCGGTGGCCAGCGCCGAGCTGACCTCCGCGCCGATGGTCATGGCCTCCCGCCAGGGAAGCTGGCTCTCCCGGCCCAGCCGGCTGGCCAGGGAGGTGCCGTCGATCAGTTCCATCACCACGTACGGCACGGTCAGCCCGACCTGCTCGGACTCGCCGTAGTCGTACACGTTGGTGATGTTGGGGTGGCAGAGCCGCGCGGCGGCCTGCGCCTCGATCCGGATCCGGTGGCGGAAGGCCCGGTCGCTGGCCAGCCGGGAGGCCAGCACCTTCACCGCGACCTGGCGACCGAGCACCTCGTCGTACCCACGCCAGACCACCGACATGCCACCCGCGCCGAGCTGCTCGATCAGCCGGTACCGCTGATCGAGCAGTTGCGCGCCCTTTCGGTCCCCACCACCCATGGTGTGCGTTGTTGCCCACAAGGAACCGACCTACACCCGGAGGATCGGAATCGGTCAGGATTGTCACTCGTTCAGGCGGTCGCCAGCAGTTGGTCCACCGGGGCGTAGTCGTCGGTCAACACCATCGCCCCACCGACGAAATCCGTCAGCTCCGCGCCGGACAGCAGGCTGACCTTGGGGTCCACCTCGCTCAGTCGGGTGCGGACGGCGTCCAGCGGCAGCGGCGCGTCGGAGCCGACGATGAGGAAGTTGGAACCCTGCTCCTCGGCGAGCGCCTCCGGCGGCGCGATCAACGCGACGTGCCGGAACTCGGCCGCCACGGTGGCCAGCTCGGCACGGATGAACCGCAGCGGCGGGTAGTCGATGACGTTCTGCACGTACACGCCGCCGGGGCGGGTGACCCGCCGGACCTCGGCGGCCATCTCCCGGGTGGCCAGGTGCCAGGGCACCACCAGGTGACCGAACGCGTCACCGACCACCAGGTCGCGGCTGTCCGTCGGCTCGCCGACGACCAGCATGCGGGCGTCGCCCACCACCGTCCGCAGCTGCGGCCCCGGGCGTACGCCCAGCTCCCACTCGCCCAGCTCGACCAGCCCGCCGTCGATCTCGAACACGACGTTCTCGGTGCCCGGCCGGGTCGCGGTCAGGTAGGTCGGCACGGTGAAACCGCCGCCGCCCAGGTGCAGCGCGTCCAGCCGCTGACCGGCCGGCGCGGCGACGTCGGCGACGGCGCCGATCCACTTCGTGTACGCGTACTCCAGGTGCTTCGGGTCGGCGAGGTCCACGTACGAGTGGTGGGCCGAGTTGAGCAGCAGCGTCCGTCCGGTGGGCCGGTCCGGGTCGGCGGTGACCCGGGCGCAGTGGTAGGCCGTCTCGATGTCGCACGGGTTGGGCGCCACGGTGGTCAGCCCTGCCCCGACCAGGCCGAGCACGGCCAGCGCGGCCCGGGTCCGAGCCGGACCGGGCAGCTCGGTGGGCTCCTGCCGGCGCAGGTACCAGCCGAGGCCGAGGCCGACCAGCCCGAGCGCGACCGCGAGGGTCAGCAGGATGACGGTGCTGCGCAGCGCGGCGACCAGCACGAAGCCGGTGAGCAGGGTAGCGGTGATGCCGCCCAGCGTGCCGATCCCGGAGAGTCGACCGACCACCTGGCCGGTGCGGCGCAGGTCGGCGAGCTGGAGCTTCACGACCAGCGGGGTGACGGCCGCCAGCAACGCGGCCGGCACGAACACGGCCAGCGCCACCAGCAGCAGGATCGCGCTGGCCGCGCCGCCCCGCAGCACCTCACCGGCGTACCGGACGACGGGCAGGGTGATGGCGGTGGCGATGCCGGCCAGCACCAGCGCCGGTGCCAGCAGGCCACGCGGGTTGCGCCGGTCGGCCAGCCAACCACCGGACCAGGCCCCGTACGCGATAGCGGCCAACGCGATGCCGATCACCGAGCTGGTCACCTGGAGGGTCACCCCGACGTAGGGGCCGACCAGGCGCAACGCGACGGTTTCCAGCACCAGTACGGCGCCGCTGGAGAAGAAGACCAGGAAGGCGGCCAGGCCGTTGGGCAGCGCCCGGCCGGTGACCGCAACGGGCGGGGCCGAGGACGCCGGCGGGGCCGCTACGTCGGACGGTGGGGTGCTCATCGTCGCGATGGTACGCAGCGAAGCTGGTGCTCCGGGTCAGTACATCGAGAGATGAACATGGTTCGTGTGGGATGCGGCGGGGCTGCCGCTGCCGCTGTACGAACGCCACCCGGTGCCGGGGTGCCAGATCTGCCTGTACCAGATCACGTAGAGCACGCCGAGACGGTCGGCGTTTCGCACGTGCCAGGCGGCGAGGCTGTCGCCGTACGCCTTGTCGCCACCGGTCGCGTTGCGATCCTCGAAGCCGTTCGTGGCGGCCGCGAAGTCGCAGGCACGCCCCTTCGGGTGCTCGCCGCCGCCGCCCTCACGCTTACAGGAGACGTGCCGCTTGTAGCCGGCCGCCTGGGTCTGCTTGAGCGCGTTCAGGGTGCGCGGGGTGATGCAGCCGGAGGTGGTCGGGTCCTTCACCGAGCACGACTCCGACGGCCAGGACCCGTCCGAGTTGCGCGGGGCCGGCTTCGCCGAGGTGGAACTGCCGCCGCTGAACCCGTTGCTGCTGCCCGAGCTGACCTCGGCGAGCGCCGCCTCGGCCTCCTTCTTCTTCTTCGCCATCACGGCGAGCTGCTTCTGCTGCTCACGGACCTCGGCGTCGATGGCGATCTTGGCTTGCTGCGCCTGCTCCCGAGTCTCGACGAGGTCACGCAGCCGCTTGCTGTCGCGCTGGGCCATCATGTCGAGGTCGCTGACGCGTTCCAGGAACGCCTGCGGCGTGCTGGTGTTGAGCAGCATGGTCGCCGGGGTGAGCCGGCCGACCCGGTACGACTGGGCGGCCACCTCGCCAACCTGGGCGCTCAACCCGACCAGTCGACCCTCGACCGCCGCCAACTCACCGGTCAGCGCCGTCTGGCGACGCTTGGAGTTGTCCAGTTTGGCCTTCGCCTCGATGTGCCCCTTGGCGGTCAACTCCAACGCGTCCTGCAGCTTCTTGCTGCCCCCCTCGCCGGGCTCCGCGTACGCGGGCACGGCGGCACCGCCGAGCACGAGCGCGACGGCGGCGAGCAGAGCGAACAGAGTGCGGCGACCGAGCCGCGGGCGGAGCATGGTCCTGGGCACGAAAGCGTCCTTCCGTCGACCGCCGGCCCCCGGTGAACCACTGCGCGGCGGCGTCCCCGCCGGCGCCGGTCGGCGGCCTGCTGGCGGAGACCGCCGGTCACGATACCGGACTGTGGGCTGCTGACCATCCCCCTGACCTCCGGGCCGCCCAGATGTCGACAGAGCGTCCCAGCGCCATCGCACAGAGCGTCCAAGAGCCTCGCGCAGAGCGTCCGGGAGCCCGCGCAGCGCCCGGATCAGGGGCTGAGCAGGGCGTCGCGTACCTCGTCCCAGATCTGCTCGTTGGCCGCGACGAGCAGCCCGCGGCCGTCGTCGGAGGGGTGGTAGTCGGCGCCGTCGAACCTGCGGGCGACACCACCGGCCGCGCGGACCAACAGGGTGCCCGGGGCGTGGTCCCACGGCAGGGTGCGCCAGAAGAGGACGAACTGCTGCTCACCGGTGAGGATGTCCAGGTATTCGCGGCCGGCACAGTGCTGGCCGGGCAGCAGCTCACCGAGGTGTCGACCGCCAGCGCGGACCCGGTCCCGGATCTCCGGCGGCAGGAACTTGGTCATCGCCGCGCCCCGCAGCTCGCCGAGCGGAGGCAGCGAGGCGGTGGTGTCGACCGGTCGGCCGTTGAGCAGGGTGCCGTCGTCCGCCGAGCCCACGGCGAGGGTGTCGGCGAGCGGGTCGAGGATCCAGCCGGCGTTCGGCCGTCCGTCGGTCAGCAGCGACACCATCAGGGCGAACGGCCGGCGACCAGCGGCGAAGTTGGCGGTGCCGTCGACCGGGTCGACCAACCAGACGTCCCCGCCGTCGCCCAGGTGGCGCAGCAGCGCCGGGTCGTCGGCGACGCCCTCCTCGCCGACCACCATCGAGCCCGGACGCAGTCGGCGCAACCCCGCCGACAGCAGCTCCTCGGCCCGCTGGTCGGCGACGGTGACCACCTCACCGTGCGCCTTCTCCGAAACGTCCGCGTCGTCGAGCTTGCGGAACAGCGGCAGCACGACCTGGTCGGCGGCCTCCCGGAGCAGGTCGCCAACGTCGTCGAGCAGGGTGTCAGCCACGCGGCGGCAACTTGACCACGCTGACGAAGAACTCGTCGATCTGGCGGACCACCGAGATGAAGCGCTCGAAGTCCACCGGCTTGGTCACGTAGGCGTTGGCGTGCAGCTGGTAGCTGCGCAGGATGTCCTCGTCGGCTTGCGAGGTGGTGAGCACCACGACCGGGATCCGGCGCAGTTCCTCGTCCTTCTTGATCTCTTCCAGCACCTCCCGGCCGTCGCGGCGGGGCAGGTTGAGGTCGAGCAGGATCAGGTCGGGGGCCACCGCGTCGGCGTACTGGCCCTCCCGCCGCAGGTAGGCGAGCGCCTCGGCGCCGTCGGAGACGACGGTCAGCCGGTTACGCAGCTTGTGCTCCTCGAACGCCTCCTGGGTCATCAACACGTCACCCGGGTCGTCCTCCACGAGCAGGACCTCGATCGGGCTCTTGCCATCCGCCGGCGCGGTCATCCCACCGTCTCCCTCATGTCACCCGTTCTACCGCTTTCCGGCGCCCCGTCGGCCCGGTCCGGCTGGTCCGACCCTCCGGACTGCTCCGCCGAGTCTGCCGGATCCTCGTTCGAGGCCGTCGTGTCGCCCGCCGCCAGGGCCGGCGGCGCCTCGGCCGAGTCGACAGCGGCAGCCGCCTCCACGTCCGCCGGGAGCGCCGGCAGGGTGAAGCGGATCGCGGTGCCCTCCGGTACGTCGGTGTCCACCCACACCCGGCCACCGTGGTATTCGACGATCTTCTTGACGATGGCCAGCCCGATCCCGGTGCCCGGGTACGCGTCCTTCGAGTGCAGCCGCTGGAAGATCACGAAGATCTTGTCGGCGAACTCCGGCTCGATCCCGATGCCGTTGTCCTGACAGGTGATCTCCCACTCGGCGCCCACCAACCGGGCCGAGATGTGCACCTTGGGCGGGACGTCCGCGCGCCGGAACTTGATCGAGTTGCTGACCAGGTTGGCCAGCAGGTTGGTGAGCAGGGGTTCCTCACCCGAGATCACCGGCAGGTCCGTCCAGGTCAGCTCGGCGTCGGCGTACTGCCGCGCGGCCTCGGTCTGGCCGGCCACGTCGCCCATCACCTTGTTGAGGTCGACCTCGACGAAACCGGTGGTGAGCCGGCCAATCCGGGAGAACGCGAGCAGGTCGTTGATCAGGCGCTGCATGCGTTGCGCGCCGTCCACCGCGAAGGCGATGTACTGGTCGGCCCGCTCGTCGAGCTGCCCGGCATAGCGGCGCTGGAGCAACTGGCAGAAGCTGGCCACCTTGCGCAGCGGCTCCTGGAGGTCGTGCGAGGCCACGTACGCGAACTGCTCCAGGTCACGGTTGGACCGGGTCAGCTCCTCGGCCTGCTTCTGGAGCTGGCTGTTGACCCACTCGATGCGCTCGCGAGCAGCCCGCACCTCGGCCAGGTCGGCGGCGATCTTCTGACGCATCGCGTCCACGTCCTCGCCGAGCTGGATGAACTCCGGCGGGCCGACGGTGGCGATGCGGTGCTGGTAGTCGCCCTCGGCGACCTCGCGGACCTGGATGGCCAGGGCGGTCAGTGGCCGGACCACCATCCGGTCCAGCGAGAGCAGCAGGACCGCACCGGCCACGACCACCACCAGGGCGGCGACGATCAGCAGGACGACCAGCACGTTGCTGCTGGTGCGTACGTTCCTGGCCGTCTGTTCCCGGGCGGCCAGGACCTCCTCCTGGAGGTCGTTGACCGCCGTGCGCACGTCGTCGAACTGCTGCCGGGCCTGCTCGGTGACCAGTGCCTGGCCCGCGCTGGTGCCGCTGCGCTCGGTGGTGGTGATCACCGGCTCGGCGACCGACTGCCGCCACTGCGCGATGCGGTCCTCGACGGTCCGCAGCTCCTGGCTGATCTGCGGATAGTTGTCGAGCAGCCCTCGCATCGAGGCGGTGACGCTCTTTTCCTGGTCGAGCCCCTCCCGATAGGGGATCAGGTCGTCCTGGTCACCGCTGACCGCGTAGCCGCGGATCGCCGTCTCCTGGTCGAGCAACGCGTTGAGCAGCTCCTGGGACTGCACCCGCAACGGGCCGGTCTCGTTCAGGACGGCGTCGATCTGGGTGCGGTTGCGGGCGGCCATCGCCGCCTCCGCGCCGGCCAGGGCGATCAGCAGGAAGCCCACCACGGTGAGCAGGCTGATGACCCGGCGGCGCAGACTCCAGCCGCCGACCACCGGCTTCACCGGCCACCACCCCGGCTGACCAGCAGCATGGCCACGTCGTCGGCGAGCGCGCCACCGTTGAGCCGCTCGGCCCGGCCGACCAGCCAGGCCGGCAGCTCGGGCAGCGACACCGACCGGTTGGCCGGCTCGTCGAGCAGCCCGGTCAGCCCCGGCACGTCGAGGCGTTCGTTGCCCGATCCCACCCGCCCCTCGATGAGGCCGTCGGTGTACATCAGCAGGGACCAGTCATCGGTGTCGAACTCCAGGTCGTAGGCGATCGGCCGGCGGGGTCGTACGCCCAGCAGTCGGCCGCCGGGCGCGGGCACCGGGGCGACCCGGCCGCCGGAGAGCAGCAGCGGCGGCGGGTGCCCGGCGAGTCGGACGGTAGCCCGGTTGGCGTCCAGGTCCAGTCGGGTGGTGGCCACCGTCGCGAAGATCTCCTGGAGGCGGCGCTCACTCATCAGCACCTGCTCCAGCGCGGGCAGCACCTCGTCGTCCGGCACTCCGGCGAGCACCAGGGCACGCCAGGCCACCCGCAACTCGACGCCGAGAGCGGCCTCGTCCACCCCGTGCCCGCAGACGTCACCGACGATCAGGTCGATGCGATCCGGGCGGGTCTGCACCACGTCGAAGAAGTCCCCGCCGATCAACGCGGCGTGCCGGCCGGGCCGGTAGAAGGTGTGCACCGCCACCTGGTCGGTCGTCATCAGCGGCTGGGGCAGCAGGCCGCGTTCGAGTCGCGCCGACTCGGCCTGACGCAACTCGACCTCGCGCAGCCGTCGGGCGTTCTCGTCGGCGCGCTTACGCTCAACGGCGTAGCGCAGCGCCCGGGTCAGCAGCACACCGTCGACCTGACCCTTGACCAGGTAGTCCTGTGCGCCCTCGGCGACCGCCACGACGCCCAGGTGCTCATCCGAGCGGCCGGTCAGCACGCAGACCGCGGCGCCGCTGGACATCTCCAGCACCTGGCGCAGCCCGTCCAACCCCTGCGCGTCGGGTAGGCCCAGGTCGAGCAGGACGCAGTCGACGTCGACGATCCGCTGTCGCGCCTCCCGGAGGCTGGTGGCGACCGTCAGATCGATCATCGAGTTCGTCTCGGCGAGCAGCTCGCCGACCAGGAAGGCGTCGCCCTCGTCGTCCTCCACCAGCAGCACCCGCAACCGCTCGCCAGGTGGCAGGTTGGCATGCCGTGCCAGACCGCCGTGCGGGTACGGCACTACTGGGGAACCGGTCAGACCGGCTCCCCGGGTCGGCCGGGTCACCGCCGCGAGGCGCGGGAGTTCGCTGGTGATGTCGGGCTCCTTCCGAGTGCCCTGCTGATCCTGTATTAGACAACGGTCGCACACAACACGATGGCTCCGGCGCGGGCGGGGGCGGTGCGGATCACTGCCCGTCGGATGACAAACCGGGCGGGCGGTCGATGGGGGCCCTACCGGCCGTCCCATCGGTGACCGCTGACGGGCAGGATGGTGCCACCCCAGGCCCCACCACCCCCCGAGGAGTTCCCGTGGGCGCACCCACCACCCCGGCCACGACGGGCACGCCGGCCCGTCCGGCTCCAGGCGTACCCCCTGCCGACCGGGCCCTGACGCGACCTCGCCGGCGGCTCCTGGCCGCCGCTGCGGCTCTGGTCGCGCTGGCCGCCGTCGGCGCCGGCAGCCTGCTCGACCTGCGCACCCCGACGCCGAAGCCGGCGGATGCGCCGGCGGGTGAGTTCAGCGCCAGCCGGGCGTACGAGGACGTCCAGGTGATCGCCGCCCGGACGCACGTCGCCGGCAGCCCGGCCAACGACCAGGTCCGCGCGCACCTTGAGCAGCAGTTGCGCGGCCTGGGCCTGGAAACCGAGGTGCAGGACACTGTGGCACCGGAGGCCGGCCAGCTCAGCGGGGCGGCGGGCGGGGCGACAGTGGCCCGCGTACGCAACGTGGTGGCCCGGCTGCCCGGCACCGACTCGACCGGTCGGGTCTTCCTGGCCGCCCACTACGACTCGGTGCAGACCGGGCCGGGTGGCAACGACGACGCCGCCGGCACGTCGGCCATCCTGGAGGTGGCCCGCGCGCTGACCACCGGCCCTCGGCCGCGCAACGACATCGTCTTCGTGCTCACCGACGCCGAGGAGGCGTGCCTGTGCGGCGCGGCGGCGTTCGCCACCAGTCACCCGCTGGCCGCCGACGGCGGGGTCGTGCTCAACCTGGAGGCTCGGGGCTCCACCGGGCCGGTGATCATGTTCGAGACGTCCCGGAACAACGCGAAACTGGTGGACATCTTCGGCCGGGCCGCACCGCACCCGGTCGGCACCTCGTTCGCGGTGGAGATCTACCGGGCGCTGCCCAACGACACCGACTTCACCGCGTTCCTGGACCAGAAGTTCATCGGGCTGAACTCGGCGTACATCGACGGTGGCGCGATCTACCACACACCGTTGGACACGCCGGAGGCCATGGACCGGGGCAGCCTCCAGCAGCACGGGGACAACGCGCTGGGCCTGGCCCGGGAGTTCGGCCGCACCGACCTGACCGCGCTGCGCTCCGGGCACGACGCGACCTACTTTCCGGTCCCCGGCGGCCTCGTCCGCTACCCGGGCACGCTCACCCTGCCGCTGGCCCTGCTCGCGGTGGCCGCGGTCGCCGCGCTGGGCTGGCTGACCCGTCGGCAGGGCCGGGCCAGCGTCGGCCGGCTCGCCGCCGGCTTCGGGCTGACCCTGGTGCCGATCGTGGTCGCGCCGGTCGCCGCCCAACTGCTCTGGCTGGCGATCACCGCGATCCGACCGGGGTACGCGGAGCTGCTCGACCCGTACCGGCCGATCTGGTACCGCCTGGCCGTCGTGGCGCTCGCCGCCGCCATCCTGTTCGCCTGGTACGCGCTGACCCGCCGCCGGATCGGCCCGGCCGCACTCGCGGTCGGCGGGCTGGCCTGGCTGGCGCTGCTCGGAGTGCTGCTCGCCGTGGCGGTGCCCGGCGGGGCGTACCTCACCACAGTGCCGGCGCTGGCCGGCGCCCTCGGTGGGCTGGTCGCGCTGCGTACCCGGCAGACCGGGCCGTGGCCGGTGGTGGCCGTGACCGCCGCCGCGGCCGTCGGTGTGGTCATCCTGCTGCCCACCGTGGTGCTGCTCTTCCCCGCGCTGGGGATGGGCATGGGCGGGGTTGCCGCGCTGGTCGCGGTGCTGCTCGGCCTGACCGCCCTGCCGGTGGTCGACCTGCTGCACCCGCAGGCCGGCGGCCAGCGCGGCCTGCTGGCACTGCGGGCCCGACGGCTCGGCGCGCTCCCGGCCGCCGCCACGGCCGTGGCGGCGGTGGTGCTCGCCGGGGTCGGGCTGGGCGTCGACCGCTTCGACGCCGACCATCCCGCGCCCACCCACCTGATGTACGCGATGGACACCGGCACCGGCCAGGCCCGCTGGCTCAGCCACGAGAGTGACCCGCAGTCGTGGACGGACGGCTACGTGGACGGGACGGCCGACGTCGGGGACGACTTCCCCGGGCTCGGCGACGGTGAGCTGCGGGCCGGGCCGGCGCAGCCGGCGAACCTGCCGGCCCCGAAGCTGGACGTGGTGGCCGACGCCACGGCTGGTGGAGAACGCACGCTGCGTCTGCGGCTCACCCCGCAGCGGGCCGCCCGGCTCGCCACCCTGCACGTCGACACGTCGACCGCCACCGTGCTGCGGGCCGAGGTCGCCGGGCGGCCGGTGCCGGTGGAGCCCCGCGAGGGCAAGTGGGGCTTCGGGCTGGTGTTCCACGCCCCGCCCACCGAGGGCATCGAGGTCACATTGACAGTGCGGCCCATCGCCGGGCAGGTGGCATTGCGGGCCATGGACGCCAGTGACGGGTTGGACGCGCTGCCCGGCTTCCGCGCCCGGCCGCCGGCCGTCGGCGTCGTCGGGTCGCACAGCTCCGAGATGCTGGCGGTCGCCCGCACCTATCCGATCTGACCCGAAGCGGCCCGGCGGAGTTCCTCCTCCGCCGGGCCGTCGCTCTTCGGCGTCAGTGCGGCGCGGCCGGGCCCAGGTCGCTGGGGTCGGTGTTGCCGCCGCAGACGATCACTGCCACCCGCTCCCCCGCCTGCGGCACGTACGCGCCGCCGACCAGCGCGGCCAGCGCGGTGGCGCCACCGAACTCGGCGGCGACCCTCAGCTCCGACCAGAGCAGCCGACGCGCCCGCACCAGATCCTCGTCGCTGACCAGCACGGACACCACGCCGGTCCGGCTGGCCGTGTCGAACGCGATGTCGCCGATCCGGCGTGCGCCCAGCGAGTCCGTGGCGACGCCGCCCACCTCGATGTCGACCGGTCCACCCGCCTTCAGCGCGGAGTGCAGGGTGGGGATCTGCTCGGGCTCGACGGCGACGACACGTACCGACCCGTCAAACCAACTGGCGATGCCGGACACCAACCCGCCGCCGCCGACCGCCACCAGCACGGTGTCGATCCCGTCCACCTGCCGTTCCAGCTCCCGGCCGACGGTGCCCTGACCGGCCACCACCTCCGGCTGGTCGTACGCGTGCACGACCAACGCGCCGGTCTCGTCGGCCCGCTGGGTGCTCGCGGCCAACGCCTCGGCGTAGTGCTGGCCCACCTGGCGCACCTGGGCGCCCAGCCCGGCCAACCGCTGCACCTTGACCGGCGAGGAGGTCACCGGCACGAACACCTCCGCCGGCACGCCCAGCGACCGGGCCGCGTACGCGACCGCGAGGCCATGGTTTCCGCCCGAAGCGGCGATCACCCCCGTCGGCGGCAGCGGCCCCTGGAGCATCCGGTTGAACGCGCCGCGCGGCTTGAACGAGCCGGTGTGCTGGTGCAACTCCAGCTTGAGGCTGAGCTGCCCGGGCACGCCCAGGTCGGCGCCGTCGACAGCGATGACCGGGGTTTCCCGCACCCGCCCCTGCACCAACGCGGCCGCCGCCTCGACGTCGCTTCTGTTCACCATGGGAAACGCCCTTCACTACGACCGTCGTCGGTGAGCCATCCTATGGAGCTTCGCCGGCCATCCTTCGCCGATGCCCTCTGCGACAGTGGCGGGGTCCGCCCACGTCAGCGCGGTGGATGGTCACCGCGGTCGGCGGCGCGCCGCAGCCGGCGGTGTTCGGCGGTCACCACCCCCAGCAGGGCCAGGTCGAGCGCGACCACGGCAACCGCACCGAACTGGTTGACAGTGAAGTTGAAAACCTGCCCGAACAGCAGATTGACCAGCAGCGCGAGCTTGAAGAAGCGGAACGCCTCGGGCCGGTTCGGGCGCAGCAGCCACGCCGCCCGCAGGCTGAGTACCGCCGTGACCAGCGCAGTGGCGGTGACACCGACCACCGCACCCCACTCGCGCTCCTGGTCCAGCTCTCCGGTCACACCGTCCAGCAGCACCGCCACCATGATCAGCACCGGCTCCACCACCAGGTAGGCCACCACCAGCCAGACCAGCCAGCGCTGCCTGGTCGCCCAGACGGCGAGATGCCGGAATCGGTCCGCCGCGCGCTGCCAGAACCGGACCGGGGACGGTTCCCGCCGAGGCACCGTGTCCAGCAACTGCTCCATGGCCGCCTCGGTGGCCGGCCCGGCGCCCCGCACGAGACGCCGTACGTCCGCCCGGCGCCGGTCGGTCAGCCCGGCGGGCAGACCGCTGAGCACCATGTCCAGCGCGTTGGCGGTGCGCTCGGCCGAAGTCAGCCGGGACCGGCCGGTACGCCCGCGTACCGCCTGGGTGAGCAGGACGAGCAGGGCGAACGCGACGTAGATGATGGCGGCAGCCGGGGCGTAGAAGTAGTCGGTGCCGGTGGTGACGAACTTGCCCACCTCGTCGATAAACAGCCCGAACCCGATGCCACCGACCACCGCCCCGGCGGTACGCGGCCATTCGCCGAGGAAGACCAGCGGGATCCCCAGGCCGACCGCGAGCAGCAGGCCGCCCCAGAGCACGTGCGCGATGTGCAGCCCACCGCCGCCGAGCTGCGGATAGTTGGTGGCCTCCAGGTACGCCCGCAAGGCCAGCACGGTGACCACGCCGGAGAGCACGAACGCCTGGAGGTGGGACGCCGCCTCAACCGCACGGGTCGGCAGCCTGCGGGCCAGCCACCCAAATCCGGGCCGGCGGCGCGCCGGTCCACTTGACGTGCCCCGAAACCTGGTAGCCACGCGGATCCCTGCCCTCGTTACTGCTCGTCGCCGCCATCATCTCGCTCGGATGACCGAGACCGCAGTCGCTAATCCACTCTCTTGCCGAGGGAAAGACCGGCGTCGGTGTAGCCGTGCCGACTGTAGAAGCGCACGGCATCGACGTTGCGGTGGTGAATGCCGGCCGACAAATACGTGATCCCCCGGCCGCTTGCCCACCGCTCGGCCGCCGCCAGCAACGCTGATCCGATGCCAAGTCCTCTGGCATCGGGCAGCACAACCGCGTGCACCTGGGCCGACGGCTCGGGGCGCAGGATCTGATGCTCGGGCGGGTCGGAATGCCGCAGCACCTCGACCATCCCGACGACCTGGCCGTCACGAGCCTCAGCAACGAGGACGCCATCTTGTCCGGCCTCGTCGGCCAGCACCGCGGTGAAGTGGCGCACTACCGCGTCACGCTGCGGAACGCGGTAAGTGGCGGCGTCGAGGGCAAGGTGCGCTTGAGCGTTGGACAGGCGCAACTCCACCAGCGAAGCAACGTCCGCCAAGCGCGCCGGCCGAACCGTCAGCGGTGACTCCTGCATCATCCCGATCCTAGGACCGACGCGGCCACTCAGGCGTCCCGGTCATGATCGCCAGGACTGGAAATGGCGCGTCGAACAGCCCGGGCTGCTTGGTCAGCAGGTCCAGTTCCGTGCGCCGGCCGATGAACATCGACTCTCCCGAAGCTAGATTGAATCTAGCTTCGGGAGCGGTCTATCTAAAGCACAGGCCGCTAATGCCGTCGCTACTTCCAGCGGAAGTGCACGAAGAGCCTGCCGAAGTTCTTCGAGTCCTTCTCCACGCGGTGGTAGAGCTGCTTGACGTCCTTCTGGTCGAGGAACCGCAGCACTCGTTTCTTGAGCTGACCGGACCCCTTGCCGGGGATGATCTCGACGAGGGTGGCCTTCTTCGCCACCGCCTCGTCCATGATCCCGCGCAGCGCACGGTCGATGTCCTGGCCCTTGTTGAAGATCTCGTGCAGGTCCAGCTTGAGCTTCATGCCGCAGTCCCCGGCCGGTCAGGTCCCATGTCCGCCATCCTAGGGCCCGTTTCACGAGGACCGGCCGGCCCGCGGCGGGCCCGGAACGACGGAGGGGCGGCCCCGGAGGACCGCCCCTGCCACGTCACCGTTCCACGCTCAGCGTGTGCCGCCCACCCGGGTCTCCACCCGCTCCAGCGCGATCCGGTAGTCGTCGTTGGTCGCGTACATCGCCGCGGCGATCCGCAGGTGCCGCAGCGCGTCGTTGTGCCGGTTGAGCCGCTCCAGCGTCCGACCGAGCACGTGGTGCGAGTAGTGGTCGCTCGGGTCCCGGTCGACCAGCTCCCGCAGGTGCTCCTCGGCGCGGTTGAGCTGCGCCGACTGGAAGTACGCCCGGGCCAGCAACTGCCGTACGGCCGTGTTGCCGGGTTCGGCGTCGATGATCGGCTCCAGCAGTCGGGCCGCTCCGCTCGGGTCACCGGTTTCGAAGAACATGGTCGCCCGCCGGTAGTCCGCCAGAAGATCCATCTGCCCCACCCCCTCGGGTCGCACCGTCACCTGTTCCGACGCTGGCACAACACCGGGCGTTTGGCGACTGTTCCCGGCAGTCGCGATCGGGTCAGTTGCGGCACCGACAAGGTCAGGTGCGGGCGTCCCGGCGACCGACGGACAGCTCCCACGCGCGGACACCGCCGACGATCCCGGCGGTGTTCGGCACCACCACCACGTCGTCGCCCATCCGGGCCAGCTGCTCGGGTCGGATCAGGCGGGAGTTGCCCCCGCCCAGGTAGAGCCGGTCCCAGCGGAACACCGGGCGGAGCCCGTCGACCACCTGCCGGATCCGCCGGGACCAGAAGGCGTCGCCGAGCCGCCGGCGTTCCGGCTCACCCACGTACGTGTCGTAGGTGGTGCCCCACCGCACCGGCGCGTGCGACAGCTCCAGGTGCGGTGCGAGCACCCCGCCGTCGAAGAGCGCGCTGCCCAGCCCGGTGCCCAAGGTCAGCACCAGCTCGCAGCCGGTGCCGGCGACCACCCCGGCGCCGTGCACCTCGGCGTCGTTGAGCACCAGCGCCGGCACCCCGAACGCGTCGGCCAGCGCGCCCCGCGCGTCCCAGCCGGACCACTCGGCGAGCAGATCCGGGTCGACGCGACTGCGGGGGCCGCTGCGGGTCACGTAGTGCGGCGTGGCGACCACCACCCCGTGCCGGATCATTCCGGGTACGCCGACGGTCAGGCGGTCCGCCGTTGGCAGGCGCCCGCCCAGATCGAGCAGGGTCCGGACGAAGAGCTCAGGCGGCAACGGGTACGGCGTGGGCACCCGCAACGGCCGGGCCCGCATCGTTCCCGCCTCGTCGAGCACGGAGGCCTTGATGCCTCCGCCGCCGCAGTCGATCGCGAGTGTGGTCACCACGTCGTTGAGTCTGCCCGCTGCCGGCCGCTCGTATGCGCGGGGCCGGATAGGCTGCCGTCCTGATGAGCGCCACGATGATCGTCAAGGACCTGGCAGCCGGGCACGGCGACCGCCCGCTTTTCGCCGGATTGGACCTGGTGGTCGCCCCCGGTGACGTGATCGGCCTGGTCGGGCCGAACGGGGCCGGCAAGTCGACGCTGCTGCGTACCCTCGCCGGGTTGCTGCCGGTCGAGGCCGGCACCGTGCGACTCAGCCCGCCCTCCGCGAGCGTCGGGCACCTGCCGCAGGAGCCGGACCGGCGGCCGGGCGAGACGGTACGGGACTTCCTCGCCCGACGGACCGGGGTGACCGCCGCGCAGGCGGCGTTGGACGCGGCGACCGAGGCGTTGACCGCCGGGGCGGCGGGTGCTGACGACGCGTACGCCGACGCGCTGGAGCGCTGGCTCGCCCTCGGCGGCGCGGACCTGGACGAGCGCGCCGAGCAGGTGAGCGCCGACCTGGGGCTCGCGGTCGACCTGGACCACCCGACGACCGGGTTGTCCGGCGGTCAGGCGGCCCGGGCGGGGCTGGCGTCGCTGCTGCTCAGCCGCTACGACGTGTTCCTGCTTGACGAGCCGACCAACGACCTGGACCTGGCCGGGTTGGAGCGCCTGGAGGAGTTCGTCACGGGGCTGCGCGCCGGCACGGTGCTGGTCAGCCACGACCGCGAGTTCCTCACCCGCACGGTGACCCGGATCCTGGAGTTGGACCTGCCCCAGCAGCAGGTGCACCACTACGGCGGTGGCTACGCGGCCTACCTGGAGGAGCGCGAGGTGGCGCGCCGACACGCCCGCGCGGACTTCGAGGAGTACGCCGACACCAAGTCCGGCCTGGAGGCGCGGGCCCGCACCCAGCGTGGGTGGATGGAGAAGGGCGTGAAGAACGCCCGCCGCAAGGCCACCGACAACGACAAGATCGGCCGCAAGTTCCGCAGTGAGTCGAGCGAGAAGCAGGCCGCCAAGGCCAAGCAGACCGAGCGGCTGATCGAACGGCTCGACGTGGTCGAGGAGCCGCGCAAGGAGTGGGAGCTGCGGATGGAGATCGCCGCCGCCCCCCGCGCCGGCGCCGTCGTGGCCACGCTGCGAGGTGCGGTGGTACGCCGAGGCGGGTTCACCCTCGGCCCGGTCGACCTCCAGATCGACTGGGCGGACCGGGTGGCGGTGACCGGGGCGAACGGCTCGGGCAAGTCCACCCTGCTGGCCGCGCTGCTGGGGCGGCTGCCGCTGGACGCGGGCACCGCCACACTCGGGCCTGGCGTCGTGATCGGCGAGGTGGACCAGGCCCGAGGGTTGTTCCTCGGCGACGCGCCGCTGATCGACGCGTTCCACGCTGCCGTACCCCACATGTCGCCGGCGGACGCGCGGACCCTGCTGGCCAAGTTCGGGCTGCGTTCGGCGCACGTGCCGCGACCGGCGGCCACCCTCTCCCCCGGCGAGCGGACCCGGGCGGCGCTGGCCCTGCTCCAGGGTCGGGGGGTCAACCTGCTGGTGCTGGACGAGCCCACCAACCACCTGGATCTGCCCGCCATCGAGCAGCTTGAGTCGGCGCTGGCCAGCTACCCCGGAACGCTGCTGCTGGTCACCCACGACCGGCGGATGCTGGCCGCGATCGAGACGAACCGGCGGCTCCGCGTCGACGGCGGGCGGATCGCCGAGGATTGATCCGTGCCGGCGGGCCAGCGCGGGGTGAGAATGACGCCATGCTCAAGTGGGAGTACGCCCTGCTGGTCCGCCGCCGCCAGGCCGCGACCAACGACCTCGGCTGGGAGGTCGTCTTCGTCTGGTACGGCCCGGACGGCTCGATGGTCGACGTGACGCCGTACGGCGACACTGCCCTGGCCCACCTGAACCGGGCCGGTGACCAGGGCTGGGAGTTGGTCGCGATGAGCGAGGACCCGTCCCTGCCCGGCAACAACGAGCTGCACCGCTATCACCTCAAGCGGCCGAAGCCGGCCGAGCCGCCACCCCGCCAACGGATGCGCGGCGGTCGCCGTACCCTCTCGGGCTGACCCGAGCCGGCTGGCCGGCTCGGCCCGTGCCGGCGGTGGCTCCTTTGAGCGTGATGCCACACAGTCATCTTGATGCCTGTGTGGCATCACGACGGTTGCCGTCCTGCCCCGCGTCCTGCGACACGCCCATGGCCCGCCGCGCCGGGGCAGGCGACGACGCGGACGAGTGGGGCATACCGGGCGCGATTGCGGGTATCGCGCGGCGGGAGGTGGCCCGAATGGTCGCTTTGGCACTGACTCCGCCCTCGGCCGACCGGCTGCGGGCGATCGACGATTCCCTCGCCCAGGCATGGGCGGACCAGGCTCGACACGACGACCGGCTGCGGGGCCTCGCCGTGGAGGTGCGGTTCGACCGGGGGGTGGCCCATCTCAGCGGAGACGTCGCCGAACCGAGCCAGTTACGGCTGGTACGGGACCTGGTGGGCCGGCTGGCCGGCGTCTACGGCATCTGGTGCCGGGTCGGCATCGGTGGGCGGGCGCCGGTGGTCGTGGACCTCGGTTGCGGGCCGACCAAGCAGTGGTCGAGCAACCTGGGGCTGGACATCTATCCGGCGCCGGGGGTGAACGCGGTCGCGGACCTGTCCGGCTCGCTGCCACTCGCGGACAACTCGGTGGACGTCCTGTTCGCGGTGCACATCCTGGAGCACCTGATCGACTTCCTGCCGCTGGTGGACGAGTGTCACCGGGTGCTGCGGCCGGGTGGCGTGCTGCACGTGATGAGTCCCTGGTGGGGGCACGTGAACGCGGTGGCCGACCCGACCCACGTCCGGCTGATGGACGTGCAGACGTTCAAGGGGATCTGCCAGGGCCGCCCACCGGGCACCCCACGGTGGTATCCCCTGCACGCCGGCTGCGACGGCGCCTCGATCTTCGCCGACCTGACTCCGCTCCCACCGGACGCCGACACCGCCCCGAAGTCCCACCTGGCCCGCTTCTTCGACTGACCGGCCGGGCGACCGGCTTACTGGGTCCGGGTGGATTCGCGGATTTCCAGGCGGTAGGGGGCGGAGACCTCCTTCGCCGGGGCGGTGCGGTCGCCGTCCAGGCGGTTGGCGAGGAGTTCGACCGCCAGTTGGGCGATCTTCTCCTTGTCCGGGGCGACGGTGCTCAGGGTGGGGATGGAGAACCGGCCGTCCTCGATGTCGTCGAAGCCGACCACCGCCACGTCCTCGGGCACCCGCAGACCCGCCTCGTGCAGGGCGCGTAGGGCACCCAGGGCGAGCGTGTCGTTGAAGCAGAAGACGGCGTCGGGGCGTACGCCGGAGGTGAGCAGGCCCTGCATGGCGGCCGCACCGTCGGCGCGGTGCCAGGCCGACGCGGGCGCCACCAGCGCTTCGTCGTAGTCGAGCCCGGCGGCGCGCAGCGCGTCGGCGTAGCCGGCCAGGCGCAGCCGGGCGCTGGCGCCCTCGTCGGTGCGCTGGGAGCCGATGGCAGCGATCCGGCGGTGGCCGAGCTGGATCAGGTGAGCGGTGATCTCCCGGGCCGCGGTCACGTTGTCGATCACCACTCGGTCGGCGGGGCCGTGTTCGACCCGCTCGCCGAGCAGCACCATGGGTGTGCCGTCCAGGCCGGTCAGGTCCTCGGCGGTCAGCGCCAACGGGCTGAAGATGAGCCCGTCGATCAGGTGGTCGGTGATGCCGGAGGCGACCACCCGTTCCTGCTCGCGCCGACCGCCGGTCTGGTCGATCAGCACCGTCCAGCCGTAGGCGGCGGCGGCGTTGACCACGTAGCGGGCCAGCTCGGCGAAGTACGGGATGTCCAGTTCCGGAACGGCCAGCGCGATCACGCCGGTGCGGCCCTTGCGAAGGTGGCGGGCCGAGAGGTTGGGCCGGTAGTTGAGTTCGGCGATCGCCTCCTCGACGCGGGCACGGGTGTCCGGCCGAACGTGCACGTAGCCGTTGACGACGTTGGAGACGGTCTTCACCGACACCCCGGCCCGTTCAGCCACGTCCTTGAGCCTGTGTCGCACTCCGCAACCTCCCCGATGTAACCCAGCGCACCATACCTCGTCATCAGCTCTTTACAACGTTGCCTACAACGTTGTAGAAACGATGGACACCGGGTGAACGGTGACCGCGCTCACCCGGCATCGGCACGAGGAAAGGTGGCAACCCCTTGCGGACCGCGCAGCTGACGATCGACCCCGCCTTCTCCATCGGCCCGGCCGACCGACGCCTCTTCGGCTCATTCGTCGAGCACATGGGGCGGTGCGTCTACGGCGGCATCTACGAGCCCGGCCACCCCAGCGCCGACTCCCGGGGCCTGCGCCGCGACGTGCTGGACCTGACCCGTGAGCTGGGCGTCTCGGTGGTCCGCTACCCGGGCGGCAACTTCGTCTCCGGCTACCGCTGGGAGGACGGGGTCGGCCCCGTCGGCAACCGGCCCCGCCGACTCGACCTGGCCTGGAAGACGATCGAGACCAACGCGTTCGGGCTGGACGAGTTCATGACCTGGGCCGCCGAGGCCGGCGTCGAACCGATGATGGCGGTCAACCTCGGCACGCGCGGGGTCCAGGAGGCACTGGACCTGCTGGAGTACGCCAACCACCCGGGCGGCACGGAGCTCTCCGACCTGCGGCGCAAGCACGGCGCCGAGGACCCGTACGGGGTGCGGCTGTGGTGCCTGGGCAACGAGATGGACGGCCCGTGGCAGGTCGGCCACAAGACCGCCGACGAGTACGGCCGCGTCGCCGCCGAGGCCGCCCGCGCGATGAAGATGATCGACCCGTCGATCAGCCTGATCGCCTGCGGCAGCTCCAACCGGCGGATGCCCACCTTCGCCTCCTGGGAGGCGACGGTGCTGGAGCACACCTACGAGCACGTCGACTACATCTCGGCGCACACCTACTACGACCCGTCCGACGGCGACCAGGCCAGCATCCTGGCCTCGGCCGTCGACATGGACAACTTCATCACCGAGGTCGTCGCGACCGCCGACCACGTGGCCGCCAAGCAGCGGCACAAGCGCAAGCTGAAGATCTCCTTCGACGAGTGGAACGTCTGGTACGAGTCTCGCCTCCAGGCCGACCTGGACCGGCGCGGCTGGGTCGAGGCTCCGGCGCTGATCGAGGACGACTTCACAGCGGTCGACGCGGTGGTCGTCGGCGACCTGCTGATCACCCTGCTGCGCCACGCGGACCGGGTCGGGGTGGCCGCGCAGGCCCAGCTCGCCAACGTGATCGCGCCGATCCGCACCCGCAACGGCGGCCCGGCCTGGCGGCAGAGCATCTTCCACCCGTTCGCGCTGACCGCCCGGTACGCCCGGGGCACCGTGCTGCGCACCGACCCGGTGTCGCCGCGCTACGACACGAAGAAGTACGGGGACGTGCCGGTGCTCGACACCGTCGCCGTGCACGACGAGGAGACCGGCGAGTTGACCGTCTTCGCGGTCAACCGGGGCTCCACCGATCTCCCGATGGAGATCGATCTGCGCGGGCTGCCGGGTATGTCCGGCCTGTCCTTCCAGAACATCGCTGCCGGGTCTGACCCGTCGGCGACGAACACCGAGGCCGACCCCGACCGGGTGACGCCTCGGGACCTTCCCACCCCCACCCCCGACGGCGGCCGGTGCACAGTGCGCCTGCCCGCCGTGTCCTGGAGCGTGCTCCGCTTCGGCCCGGCCAACGCGTAGGTGTCACACCGGTTCTGAGCAGGCACAATTCATCCGTCCCCCACAAGGAGAGATAAAGCATGATCCAGAACGACATGAGCCGGCGTCGCCTGCTCGGCCTCGGTCTCGGACTCGGCGCCGCGGCCTCGCTGACCCTCGCGGGCTGCGGTGGCGGCGACGACAGCGCCTCCGGCCCGGCCGCGGGCAACGGGGGCAAGGAGTACACCGGCCCCAAGGTGGACCTGAAGCTGTGGAACGGCTTCACCGGCGGTGACGGCGAGATCTTCAAGGCGCTGGTCAACCAGTTCAACACCGAGCACAAGAACATCGCCGTGTCGGTGGCCACGTACCAGTGGGAGGACTACTACAACAAGCTCCCCGGCGCGGCCTCCAGCGGCAACGGCCCGGACATCGCGGTCATGCACATGGACCAGCTCGCCACCTTCGCCGCCCGCGGCGTGATCACCGAGCTGGACGACGTCGCCAAGAACCTGGAGCTCGCCGAGGGCGACTTCGCCCCCACCGTGTGGAAGGGCGGGCTCTACAACAACAAGCGGTACGGCATCCCGCTGGACATGCACCCGCTGGGCTTCTACTACAACAAGTCCGTCATGCAGAAGGCCGGCCTGGACCCGAACAAGCCGCCGACGACGAAGGACGACTACGTCGCCGCGCTGACCGAGCTGAAGAAGGCCGGCATCCAGGGCTTCTGGGTCAGCCCGTTCCAGTTCACCGGCGGCATGACCTTCTACTCGCTGCTCAACCAGTGGGGCGCCACCCTGTTCGACGCCGAGGTCGCCAAGGCCACCTTCAACTCGGACCCGGCGGTCGAGGCGTGCACCTGGCTGGTCGACATGATCAAGCAGGGCTTCTCGCCGGCCAACGTCGGTCAGGACGCCGACTACCTGTCGTTCAAGAGCGGCAAGAACGCCTTCACCTGGAACGGCATCTGGCAGATCAACGATCTGAAGAAGAGCCCCGAGGTGCAGTGGGGCGTCGCTCCGCTCCCCCAGATCGGCAGCAAGCCGGCGGCCTGGGCCAACTCGCACAACTTCACCATCGTGAAGCAGCGGGCCAACGACGCCAACAAGGTCTCCGGTGCCAAGGTCTTCATCAACTGGCTCAGCGAGCACTCGCTGGATTGGGCGAAGGGCGGCCAGATCCCGGCCCGTAAGGCCGTCCGCGAGGGCGCCGAGTTCAAGGCATTGCCGGAGATCTCGTCGCTCGCCCCCGAGCTGGAGTACGCGGCGTTCCCGCCGGCGGCCCCGGGTCTCGGCGAGGTCATGACCACCTTCTACAACTCCTTCAACGAGGCCGCGCTGGGCAAGAAGTCGCCCAAGCAGGCGCTGGACGACGGTGTGGCGAAGGCCAACAAGCAGCTCGAGGACAACCGCAAGAAGTACGGGAGCTGATACCCCGTGGCGGACGTGATCGAGGTCGGGGCGGCGCGCGGTGACGCGCCGCCCCCGGCGGCCAGGGCAGCCCGCCGGGCCGCCTCGGCGGGTCGGACCGGACGGGCGACGCCATATCTGTTCCTCGCCCCCTACCTGGTCCTGTTCGGGGTGTTCGGCCTGCTGCCGATCATCCTCGGCCTCTGGCTGAGCGTGCATCAGTGGGACTTCCAGCTGCCCAACCGGCCGTTCGTCGGGTTGGACAACTACAAGCAGCTCTTCTCCAGCGACTCCGCCGTCTACGGCGACTGGTGGCAGAGCATCCGGGCCACCGCGATCTTCACTGTGCTGTCGGTGCCGCTGCTGGTGGTCGTACCGCTGGGGTTGGCACTGCTGCTCAACCGGTCCTTCCCGGGCCGGACGTTCTTCCGGGCGATCTACTTCGCTCCGTACGTGCTGGGTGTCGCGGTGATCGGCCTGCTCTGGCGGTTCCTGCTCGACGCCAACCTGGGCCTGGTCAACCGGCTCCTCGGCGTGGTCGGGTTGCCGTCGGACACCCCCTGGGTGACCAACATGCCGTGGGCGTGGATCTCGCTGGTCGGGGTGACCGTCTGGTGGACCTCCGGCTTCAACGCGGTGATCTACCTGGCCGGCCTCCAGGACATCTCGCCGGAGCTGTACGAGGCGGCCCGGATGGACGGCGCGAACGCGTGGCAGCGGTTCCGCAACGTCACGCTGCCCGGGCTGCGGCCGGTGCTGCTCTTCGTGATCACGACGACCGTGCTCGCCTCGGCGAACATGTTCGGCCAGTCGTTCCTGATCACCCAGGGGACGCCCGGCACGGAGACCCGCACTGTGGTGTGGTTCATCGTCGAGGAGGGCCTGCGCAACAACAACGCCGGTCGGGCCGCCGCGATGAGCATCGTGTTCGCCCTGCTGCTGGCGGTCGTGAGCATCGCCAACTTCCGCCTCTTCCGCTACAAGGAAGACTGAGGGGACCGCCATGACGACGCCCGCGCCGACCACCGACGGCTCCGCACCGGGGCTGCGCCGGGTCGGGCTCTACGCCACCCTGGTCGCCCTGGCCCTGATCTTCCTGGTCCCGCTGGTGTGGATGGTCATCACCTCACTGAAGACCTACACGGCCGCCCAGCAGATCCCACCGAGCTGGCTGCCGAACCCGCTCGCCGGTTACGGCTACGAGCAGATCCTCAACAACTCGGCGAACCCGGTGCTGCGCTGGTTCCTCAACAGCATGGTGGCCGCCACGCTGCACTCGGCGTTGGTGCTGGTGACCGCCTCGATGGCCGCGTACTCCCTGGCCCGGCTGAAGTTCCGGGGTCGCGGGGTGACCTTCGCACTGATCGTCGGGACGCTGTTCATCCCGCCGACCTCGCTGATCATCCCGAACTTCCTGATCGTCGACCAGCTCAACTGGATCGACACCCTCGCCGTGGTCGTGGTGCCCGGCGCGGCCAGCGCGTTCGGGGTGTTCTTCCTGCGGCAGTTCTTCCTCTCCCTGCCGAACGAGCTGGAGGAGGCCGCCACGCTGGACGGCGCCAACCAGTGGCAGATCTTCTACAAGGTGGTGCTGCCGCTGTCCAGGCCGGCGCTGGCCACCCTGGCCGTGCTGTCGTTCCTCACCAACTGGAACGACTTCCTCTGGCCGATCTTCGTGCTGTTCAGCCCGGAGAATCTCACCCTGCCGCCGGGCCTGGGCCTGCTCCAGGGCTCGTACGTCACCGACTACCCGGTGATCATGGCGGGCGCGGTGCTGGCCAGCGTGCCGGTGCTGATCCTCTTCGTGCTGGCCCAGCGGCACATCATCCAGGGTGTCTCCCGCAGCGGTCTGAAGGGATGACGCGTACGACCGCCCGGCGACGTGGCGCGGCGGCGAGCGTTCTCGCCGCCGCGTTGCTCGTCGCGGGCTGCTCCGACGGCACCGAACCCACCCCCACGAGCAGCGGGAGCGACTCCAGCGTGTTCACCAACCCGGTCGTGAAGACCGACGCCCCGGACCCGCAGGCGATCCAGGTGGGCGACACCTGGTACCTGTTCCACACCAACTCCGGCGGCCGCAACGTCCCGGTGCTCACCTCGACCGATCTGGTCGACTGGACCGAGGCCGGGGATGCCCTGCCGACGCTGCCGGACTGGGCGGACGCCGGGAAGACCTGGGCACCTGAGGCGATCCAGCTCGCACCGGAGGTGTTCCTGCTCTACTACACGGTCGCCGGCCGGGAGTCCGGCCGGCAGTGCGTCGGGCGGGCGGTGGCGAGCGCGCCGCAGGGGCCGTACTCCGACGACGCGGCCGGCCCGCTGATCTGCCAGGCCGACCTGGGCGGGGCGATCGACGCCAGCCCGTACCGGGACACCGACGGCAGCCTGTGGCTGTTGTGGAAGAACGACGGCAACGCCATCGGGGTGGACACCTGGCTCTGGTCGCAGCGCCTCGCCGACGACGGCCTGACCCTGGTCGGTGAGCCGACGAAGCTGCTGAAGCAGACCGAGCCGTGGGAGGGCACTCTGATCGAGGGGCCGTTCTTCCACCGTCAGGACGGTCGGCTGCTGCTCTTCTTCGCCGCCAACGCGTACGACCGTGCGGAGTACGCCGAGGGCTACGCGGTCTGCGAGGGCCCGGCCGGCCCGTGCGTGAAGGCAGGCGAGAACCCGATCCTGAAGAGCAACGAGGCGGCCTCGGGCCCCGGCCACGCGTCGATGGTGGTCAAGGATGGGCGAACCTGGCTGCTGTACCACGCCTGGCCGCCGGGCCAGGAGGGCAGCACCGACCCGGGTCGGCAGGTGTGGCTCGACGAGGTGACCTGGGCCGACGGCAAGCCGGTCGTCAAGGGCCCGACGGCCACGCCGCAGCCCCGCCCCTGAGCTGGCCGTGCGGAAGGGTCCCGAAGCTGGGGCCCTTCCGCACGTGTCGGTCAGGCGGTCGGTTCGCGGGGGGCCGGGGCAACCGCCGGTTCGTGCTGGGCCAGCCGGTTGCGGCGGTGGCCGTAGCCGAAGTAGATGACAGCGCCGAGCAGCATCCAGGCCAGGAACCGCAGCCAGGTCTCCACCGACAGGTTGAGCATCAGGTAGAAGCAGGCCAGCGCGGAGACGACCGGCAGCACCGGGGAGAACGGCACCCGGAACGGCCGCTCCAGGTCGGGGCGCTTGCGACGCAGGATCGGCACCGCGACCGACACGAGCACGAACGCGCAGAGCGCGCCGATGCTGACCAGGTCGGCCAACGCGGACAGCGGCAGGAAACCGGCCAGCAACGCGACCGCCACCGTCATGATCGCGGAGATCCGGTACGGGGTGCCCCAGCGCGGGTGCACCTTCGCGATCGAGGGCGGGATCAGCCCGTCCCGGGCGATGGCGAACCCGATCCGGCCCATCGCCACCAGGTCGACGAGGATGACGCTGGTCAGGCCGGCGACCGCGGCGATGGAGACCAGCACCGCCGCCCAGCCAGCGCCGACCGACTCGAACGCCGACGCGATAGGGGCACCGCGGTCGATCTCGGTGTACGGCACCATCCCGACCACCACGAGCGAGACACCGATGTAGAGCACTGTGGAGATCAGCAGCGTGCCGAGCAGACCCAGGGTGAGGTCCCGCTTGGGCTTCCGGGTCTCCTCACCCAGGTTGGCCACGGCCTCGAAGCCGGTGTACGCGAAGAAGACCACCGCGGCGGCGCTGAGCACCCCGACGAAGCCGAAGACCGACGGCTCCAGCCCGAAGAGCGCCTGCGTGACCGGCTGCTTGATGCCGTCGTCGCCGCTGCCGGCGGGCTCGGCCGGTGGGATGAACGGGGTGAGGTTCGCGGCCTTGACGAAGAAGAGGCCGGCGACCACCACGAAGACGCAGATGGCCACCTTGACCAGCACCAGCAGGTTGGTGATCCGGGCGGATTCCCGGATGCCGACGATCGCGACGATGCCGAGGATCAGCACGATGGCGATGGCGCCGATGTTGACAGTGCTGCCCTCCTCGCCGAACCAGCGGGTCGGCAGGTCGAGCAGTTCGGCCAGGTAGCCGGACCAGCCGCGGGCCACCACGGCGGCGCCGAGCGCGAACTCCAGCAGCAGGTCCCAGCCGATGATCCAGGCGACGATCTCGCCCATCGTGGCGTACGCGTAGGTGTAGGCGCTGCCGGCGGTCGGCACGCTGGAGGCCAGCTCGGCGTAGCAGAGTGCGGCCAGCAGGGCGACCATGCCGGCGATGGCGAAGGAGATCACCACGCCCGGACCGGCGCTGTCGCGGGCCTCGATTCCGGTGAGGGTGAAGATGCCGGTGCCGATCACGATGCCGATGCCGAAGCCGGTGAGGTCGATCGCACCGAGCCGCCTCTTCAGCCCCAGCTGGCCGTCGCTGCCGTCCGCCTCACCTTGAGCTATCACGTCCTTGATCGGTTTTGTGCGCAGCACGGACATGCGCTCACCCCTCCCACCACCGTGCGACCACCCCCGTGGCGGCCGGTGACCGGCGTTGCTACCCAGCGACGGGAATGGTCAACCACGAGCCCTTGCGGTAACGGCCCGACTGTGAAAATTTCCTACCAGCGGTAGATAGCCGTCGGCGAATCTTGCCGAGGGTGCCGCGCTCATCACACGGGAGCCCCAACGGAGGGACACACCGCATGAAGCCAACTCGCCTCGCAGCCGCCGGGCTGATCACCACCCTGCTCGGCAGCCTCGTCGCCGCCGCCCCCGCGAACGCGGCGCCCGACACGGCCAGCGCCACCAGCACCTCCAGCATCAGTTGCACCACCGACCCCGCCACACCGAAGCGGCAGTTCCGGGCCATGTGGATCTCCTCGGTGGTCAACATCGACTGGCCCAGCAAGGCGTCCCAGACCAGCCCGGACCGGGTCGCCGCCCAGCAGGCCGAATATCGGGAACTGCTCGACCTCGCCGAGCGGCTGAACCACAACGCCGTCGTGGTGCAGGTCCGACCGACCGCCGACGCGCTCTGGCCGTCGCCGTACGAGCCCTGGTCGGAATACCTGACCGGCACCCGTGGACAGGACCCGGGCTGGGACCCGCTGGCGTTCCTGGTCGACGAGTCGCACAAGCGCAACCTGGAATTCCACGCGTGGTTCAACCCGTACCGCGTCTCCATGCCGGCCCCCGGCGGCGCCGGCGCGGACCTCAACCTGCTCGCCCCCGGCCACCCGGCCCGGCAGCACCCCGACTGGACCTTCGCCTACCCGCCGGCCGGCGTGGCCGGCAGCCGGCTCTACTACAACCCCGGAAT
Organism: Micromonospora sp. M61; assembly: GCF_018070245.1. NCBI lineage: Bacteria > Bacillati > Actinomycetota > Actinomycetes > Micromonosporales > Micromonosporaceae > Micromonospora > Micromonospora sp. M61. The sequence goes on from NZ_JAGPYA010000006.1 coordinate 140,616, forward strand.
TCCCGAGGTACGTGAGTTCGTGCAGACCGCGATGATGGACGCGGTCAGCCGGTACGACGTCGACGGCGTGCACTTCGACGACTACTTCTACCCCTACCCCAGTGGCAGCTACCAGGTGCCCGACGACGCCGCCTTCGCCGCACACAACCGGGGCTTCACCGACCGGGCGGACTGGCGGCGGGACAACATCAACCTGCTGATCCAGGAGATGAACGGCAAGATCAAGGCGGCGAAGCCGTGGGTGAAGTTCGGGGTCAGCCCGTTCGGCATCTGGCGCAACCAGACCGCCGACCCGCTCGGCTCGGACACCACCGGCAGCCAGTCGTACGACATCATCTCCGCCGACACCCGCAAGTGGGTCAAGCAGGAGTGGATCGACTACGTGGTGCCGCAGCTCTACTGGTACATCGGCCAGTACCCGGCCGCCGACTACGCTCGACTCGTCCCGTGGTGGGCCGAGACGGTGCGCGGCACCCGCGTGCAGCTCTACATCGGTCAGGCCGACTACAAGAGCGGCGACCCGGCGTACGGGCCGTTCTGGCAGAACCCGCGCGAGCTGTCCGACCACCTGACGCTCAACCGGTCGTCCCCGGAGGTGCAGGGCAACGTGCACTTCTCCGCCGTCCAGGTGCGGGCCAACCGCCTCGGCGCCACCGACATCTACGCGGCCGAGCACTACTCCCGGCCCGCGCTGGTGCCGGCCATGACGCACCTGCCGGCCAAGCCACTGCTCTTCCCGGTGGTCACCAAGGCGGCCCGACAGGCAGACGGAGTACGGCTGACCTGGCGCCAGCCGGCGGACGGCGCCGGGCCATTCGGCACCGCCACCTCGTACGCGATCTACCGTTTCGACGGCACCACAGTGCCCGGCCGGTGTGGCACGGCGGACGCCGCGCACCTGGTCGACACCGTCCGGGCCACGCCCGGCGGGGCACAGTCCTGGGTGGACACCTCGGCCGTGCCCGGTAAGCGCTACACCTACCAGGTGACCGCGCTGGACCGGTCGGCCAACGAGAGCCCGGCCAGCCCGCCGGCATTCGTCCTGCGCTGACCCGGTTCCGCCGAATGCCCCGGGCGCCTCGTGCGCCGGGGCATTCGTCTGTTTGAACGCATGTCACCAATAGTTGGCGAGGCACATACCGGCCAGTTGATCAGTTGATCGAAACTGATCGACATCCGGTGACCCGCCGGTAACTTCCGTCCCACCCGCCCACCCCCGCGGAGGTAACCCGTGCCCCGACGTCTCGCCACCCTGTTCGCCTCGGGCGCGCTCGCGCTGCTCGCCACCCTCGCCATCGCCTCCCCCGCCGCCGCCGTCACCCCCGCAGAGAAGCTGTCCGTGCTGTCCAGTTGGACGCAGACCAGCGCCTCCAGCTACAACGCCTGGAACAGCGCCCGGGTCAACCGGGCCCCCTGGGCCGAGTACAACTTCAACTGGTCCACCGACTACTGCTCGTCCAGCCCGGACAACCCGCTCGGGTTCACCTTCAACCTGGGCTGCTACCGGCACGACTTCGGCTACCGCAACTACAAGGCGCTCGGCCAGTTCCCCGCCAACAAGTCCCGACTGGACAGCGCCTTCTACGAGGACCTGAAGCGCGTCTGCACCACGTACAACGCAGTCGTCCGACCGGCCTGCTACAGCCTGGCCTGGACCTACTACCAGGCGGTCAGCGTCTTCGGTTCCGTGGCGGCCGTACAGCAGGCCGACATCGACCGCGCCGCCCGAATGAAGGCCAAGGCCGAAGCCGCAGCCGCCGCCCGCGCCTAACCCCCCAACCCCCCCAACCCCCACCCCCTTGGCGGCGTTGATCAAGAGGTTTCGGTCACCGGGAGCCTGTTTCCTGACGCAAATCTCTTGATCAACAAAGCTGAGGGGTGGGGGTGAGTAGGGCCGGGTGGGGTTAGGCGCGTTCGGTTCGGGTTGCCGGGTGGCGGTCCGGGTCGGCGGGTCGACGGGGGGTTGGCTGGGACAGGCCGGTGCTGAAGCGGGTCGAGTCGGCCGCCAGGTCCGGGTGTTCCACGTCGAGTGCCAGCGCCGCCGCCTCGTCCAGCCCCAACTCGGCACCCTCGCCGTACGCGTCGTCGAAGGCCGCGTCGCCCAGCACCGTACGCAGCTGCGCCTGCTGCTCCGCCCAGTAGCCGCCGTAGATGCCCGGGGTCGCCCGCATGCTCGCCCGGGTGGCCTGCGCCGCCCCGAACAGGCGAGCCGCGGTCAACCGGTCCCCGCCGATGGCGCAGCGCACCGCGACCGCGTTCAACGTGTCGCACGCTCGGCCGTGGTAGCCGTGACCCATCCGGGAACGCAGCGCCACCAGCAGGTGCTCGTGTGCGGCGACGACGTCTCCCCGGGCAAGCGCGACCATCCCGAGCAGCATGTCCACCGAACGCCGACCCCGCTCCACAGGCCGGGCCGCCTCCACCGGGCGGACCGCCCCGAGCAGGTCGGCCGCCTCCTCCAGGGCACCCCGCCGCCACAGCAGCTCGGCCAGGCTGAACACCGCGAACAGTGCTTCGCCGACCACGTCCTGCCCGTGCGCCCAGTCGATGACCTCCCGGCACACCCGCTCGGCCTCGACGAACTGCCCCATGTCCACCAGTGGCGCGGCCCGGCCGGCGAGCACCCGGGCCAGCAACCCGGCGTCACCGGCCTGACGGGCGGCTGCCTCCGCGCGCTGGGAGTAGCGCAGCTCCTCCGCGAACTCGCCGTCGGCACCGGCGTGCAGCGAGTGCATGTGGTACGCCGCCGCCAGCTCCGCCTCCGGGATCCGCTCGCCCGTTTCGGCGATCCGCCCGTACAGCCGGAACAACCACAGCCGCCCCTCCCGGGCCAGGCCCCGCTCAAGCCACCACTGGTCCAGGCCACCAGCCAGACCGAGACCGGCACGGGCACTGCCACCGGTGGCGCACCATCGCAGCGCGGCGCGCAACTCCCCGGCCAACGGGTCCAGGGCGTACAACGACAACGTGACGGGCCGGCCGTCCTGGCCCAGGTGTGCCTGGCCCAGCGCATGCGCCGACCAGGCCACGTGCCGGTTCCGGGCGGCCTGCTCCTCACCCGCCTCGGCCAACCGCCGCGCCGCGTACGCCCGGATGGGGTCGAGCATCCGGTAGGTGCTGCCCGCCGCACGCGGCTCGGCCAGGACCATCGATTTGTCCACCAGCACCGACAGCGGGTCCAGCGGGTCGTCGCCCAGCAGCCACTCCACCGTGCCGAGGTCAACGGGCCCGGCGAAGACCGCCAGCCAGCGCAGCAGGCGGGCGGCCCGGGGCCCCAGCGTCCGGTACGACCAGGTGACGGTGGCCTGCATGGTCAGGTGCCGCTCGGTGGCCGAGCGATGCACCGCCCTGGTCGCCGGGCTGGGCGGTGTCGCGCCGGCCGCCGCCGCGACCAGGTCCACGGTGTCCTGCTGGTTGCCGGACCAGCCCCGCTCCACCGGCGGCGGCTCCGGGTCGTCCCGGCCGGCGTCCAAGGTGCCGAGCACGTCGTCCAGTCGCTCGGCGAGCTGGCCGACGGAGAGCACCCGCAGTCGGGCTGCGGCCAACTCGATGGCGAGCGGCAACCCGTCGAGCCGCTGCACCACCCGGCGCAGATCGGCCGACTCGGCCGGATCCGGCTGCCGGCCGCCGCGCGCCGCCGCCGTCCGGTCCAGCAGGAGCGCCACCGCGTCGCTCTCCGCGCCGTCCGGCCGTGGGTCGACCGAGAGAGGCGGGATCCGCCACACCACCTCGCCCGGCAGGCTGAACGACTCCCGACTGGTGGCCAGCACCCGTACGCCGCTCCCACCGGACAGCAGCCGCGCGATCACCTCCGCGCAGGCGGCCGGTTGGGTGTCGCAGGTGTCCAGTACGACCAGCATGCGGCGGTTGGCCGCGTACTCGACCAAGGTGTCCAGCATCGGCCGGCCCGGCTCGGGTCGCAGGCCGAGCACCGCGGCGACCGCGAACGCCACCAGCCCCGGGTCGGTCACCGCGGCGATGTCGACGAACCAGACCCCGTCCGGGTACGCCTCGACGACGCCGCTGGCCAGCTCCACAGCGAGGCGGGTCTTGCCCGCGCCGCCCGCCCCCAGCACGGTGACCAGGCGGTGTTGTCGCACCAACAGGCCCAGCTCGACGCGCTCGGTCTGCCGACCGACGAACGAGGTCACCTGGGTCGGCAGGTTGTGCGGCACCGTGTCGGCGGTGCGGGGCCGGGGGAACTGCCGCTCCAGGCCCGGTGCGATGAGTTGGAACAGCCGCTCCCGGTCGTCGAAGCCGCGCAACCGGTGCAGGCCCAGGTCGAGCAGGGTCGCACCGGGCGGCAACGGCTCGGCCCGACGGGCGGTGGACGCCGAGCAGAGCACCTGCCCACCGTGGGCGGCGGCGGCCACGCGGGCGGCCCGGTGCACCTCGGGGCTGGCGTACTCGCCGTCGCGCGGCTCGGCGTAACCGGTGTGCAGGCCCATCCGCACCCTGGGTGCGGCTTCCGCTGTGGGCCAGTCGTGGTTGGACAATGCCCGTTGGGCGGTCAGGCAGGCGGTCAGCGCCGCCGCCGGGTCCTCGAAGGCCAGGAAGAACGAGTCGCCCTCGGTCAGCAGCTCCGCGCCACCCGTGCTGGCCAGCGTCCGGCGCAGCAACCGCCGATGCTCAGCGAGCACCGGTCGGTAGTCCGGACCGAGCAGTTGGGCCAGCCGGGTCGAGCCCTCGATATCGGTGAACACGAAAGTCACCCAACCGCTCGGGAGCTGGATCCGTGGCGACATGCGTGGAACCTCCGCCCGTGACGTCGGATTCATGCTGCCTGAATCCGAGCGATCACGCATCGTGAGAACGGCCGGGCAGGTGCCGCCTCAAGGTGCCACTCGGACCCGCTCCCGGCAAGGACTGTCCACCAGGCGGCGGAGAACTGCCCCGATCAGCAGCCGCAGGCGCCACCGCAGCAGCCACCACCGGCGGGCGCCGGAGCACCACCGGCGGAACCACCCCGGCCGGTGACCGCGACGGCGGAAAGCAGCTTGACCGTGTCGGCGTGTCCCTGTGGGCAGGTGGCCGGCTCACCGGCCGCAGCCATCGAACGGTTGACCTCGAAGGTGTCTCCGCAGGCGCGGCAGCGGAACTCGTACCGTGGCATGGCACCCAGCGTACGTGGATCTGGCATTCGGCGGGGCATGGGTGATACTCGAAGGGTGGTGGACGGTGAGGACGACACGCGTGTGCAACCGTTACGACCGGCCGCGCCGCTGGACGGCCCACTGGAGGGCTCGGGGGCCGCGCCCGATCCGGTGCGCGCGGTGCCCCGTCCCCGCAGGCCATGGCTGAGCGGACGGTCCGGGGCTGGGCCGACCACACCAGCGGCCACACCCACACCGACCGCCCCCGACCCGGCCGCGAAGGTCGAGGCCACCACGGTCGCGGACCCGAAGACCGCAACCCCGAAGACCGCAACCCCGAAGACAGCGGACGCCATGGTGGAGGACGCGAAGGCGGACGCCGTGGCCGACGATGCGAAGGCCGCCGCCGTGGCCACCGCGGATCCGGCGAAGACCATGGTGGACGGCGTACCCGTCGTACCGGCGTCCGATCCCGCCCGGCGGCGGCGGGTGCCGTTCGCGCACGCAATACGGCTGGGGCCACGCCGGGCAGCGGCCTCCGCGGCCCACGCGACCCGCGCCTGGGCTCGTCGGCCGAGCGGTCGACTCACCCTGCCCGGTGTGTTCCTGCTGGCGCTGGTGGCCGCGACCGCGGCGGCCGGTGCGCTGCTCGTGCCGGCCACCATCCGCGCACCACGCCCGGTCGCGGCCGACTCCTCCGCCACGCCGGCCGTACCGCCAGCGGCGCCGTCCGGCTTCCCCACCGGCCCGCTGCCCACCGGACCGGTGCCGACCGGCCCGCTGCCCAGCGGTGGGCTGCCCGGTGGCGGCCTCCCCGGCAGTGGGCTGCAGACCGGGCCCGCCATCGGCCCGGTGGTCGGGGGTCGACCCTCGGACGCTCTGGCCGGTTGGGCTCAGCAGGTCGGTGCCAAGGTCGGTGTCCCCGCGACCGCCATGCAGGCGTACGGGTACGCCGAGCTGGTGCTCGCCCAGACCAACCGCAGCTGCGCGTTGAGCTGGACCACGCTGGCCGCGATCGGCAAGGTCGAGTCGGGGCACGGCTCGGCCAACGGCGCGCGGTTGGGGCCGGACGGCATGGCGCTGCCGAAGATCATCGGGCTGCCTCTGGACGGCAAGGACGGCCGAATGCGGATCATCGACACCGACCGTGGGGCGCTCGACGGAGACCCGGACCTCGACAAGGCGATCGGGCCGATGCAGTTCATCCCGACCACCTGGCAGGAGATCGGCGCGGACGCCGACAACGACGGCAAGAAGGACCCGCACGACCTGGACGACGCCGCCCTGGCAGCGGGAAACTACCTCTGCAAGGGTGGCCGGAACCTGAGCATTCCGGGCGACTGGTGGAACGCGATCCTCTCCTACAACGACGTGCGGCGCTACGCCCAGGACGTCTTCGACACCGCGAACCAGTACGGACGGGCCAGCCGCTAGTGAAGTGATCGTCTCGATACGTTGGAGAACTGGACACTTCCCCCCGGCCTCTGTTAGCGGCAAGCTAGACAGGTGATGGTGCGCGAGTGGGACCCCAGGACCGCGTCGTCCGCCGAGATCGCGTCGCTGCTGGCGACGCTGAACGCGGTCCTGGCGGCCGATCTGCCGCAGGACCCGCCGTGGCGGGAGACCTCGCTGCGGGAATACCTCGCCGAGGTGATGCCCGGCGAGCGGCGGATCTCCTGGATCGCCCAGGCTGAGCCGACCGACCCCGGCGACCCGGGCGCGGTGCTCGGCCAGGTGCACGTGCTGCTCCTCGGTGACATCGGCGTGCTCGAGGTCCTGGTGCACCCGTCCGTGCGGCGCAGCGGTCTCGGTCGTGACCTGGTGATGCGCGCCGCCCGCCGGGTCTACCAGGAGGGCTTCCAGTCGATCGGGGTGGAGGTGGTCGGCGACACGCCGGCAGTGGCCTTCTACGAGTCGCTCGGCTTCGCCCGGGAATACGTGGAGACCCGCAGCGTGCTCGACCTGACCGCTGTCGACTGGGCCGAGCTGGCCGGGATGGCGACCGGCATCGGGGCGGGTTACCACCTGGAGTTCTTCCCCGGCGGGCCACCGGATGACCTGATCGAGGCGTACGCGCGGGCGAAGGCCGAGGTGCGCGACGTCGATGACGGTGAGCTGCGCCCCAGCTCCTACGATCCGGAGCGGCTGCGCGACAGCCTCGACACCCTGCACCGGCGGGGCATGAAGCCGTACATCGTGCTCGCCCGGCACGAGCAGAGCGGCGAGGTGGCCGGCCTTACCGAGGTGGTGGTCCCGGCGCAGCACCCCACCCGTGCCGACCAGTACGACACGATCGTCGCGCAGGACCACCGGGGCTACGGCATCGACCGGGCGATCAAGGCTCGGATGCTGCTGGAGCTGCGCTCCGCCGAGCCGGAGCTGATCGAGGTGCAGACCTGGAACGCGCAGGCCAACGAGGCGATGTTGAAGGTCAACGCGGAGTTGGGTTACCGGTCCGACCGGGACTGGTGCGAATACAGCGTCGACGTCGCTGAGCTGGTGCACCGCCTCGACCCACCCCGCTGAGGGAATTCACGAAACTGTCCACTTGGGGATGGACGGCGGACAGCCGCGCACCTTAACGTGCGTTCGACCCCCATCCACCCATCGTGGAGGCCCTATGCGCCCGCGCCGCTCAATCGCCGCGCTCGCGACCGCCACCGCCGCCGTGACCATCACGGCGCTCGGCGTCGCACCCACCGCGGCCAGCGCCGCGCCCACCGACCTGTTCATTTCGGAGTACGTCGAAGGCTCGTCGAACAACAAGGCGATCGAGCTGTTCAACGGCACCGGCGCCGCCGTGGACCTGACGGCCGGCGGCTACCAGTTGCAGCTCTACTTCAACGGCTCCACCACGGCCACCACGATCCCGCTGACCGGGAGCGTGGCCGCTGGTGACGCGTTCGTGTTCGCGAGCGCCTCGGCCGGGGCCGCCGTCCTCACCCAGGCCGATCAGACCACCGGAGCGAGCCTGTTCAACGGTGACGACGCGATAGTGCTGCGCCGGGGCGCCACAGTGCTTGACTCGATCGGTCAGGTCGGGGTCGACCCGGGCACCGAGTGGGGGGCCGGCACGATCAGCACCGCCGACAACACCCTGCGCCGGCTGCCGACCGTGGCCGCCGGCGACACGGACCCGTCGGACGCGTTCGACCCGGCCGCGCAGTGGGCGGGCTTCCCGGTCGACACCTTCGACGGGCTCGGCGCGCACACAGTTGACGGCGGGGGCCCGGTCGACGTGCCGGCCACGCTGACCTGCGGGGGGCCGTTGGTCACCGCGGCGGGCACGGCCGCGACGCGCGAGGTCACCGCCACCGACCCCGATGACACGGTCGTCGATCTGGCGGTGACGGGGGTCAGCCCGACCCCGACCACCGGCTCGATCACCCGCACCGCGTTCACCCCCGCGGAGGGGTTGGGCGGCACCGCCCGTGCGACGGTCGGCACCAGCGCCGACCTGACCGCCGGGGCGTACACCGTCACCCTGACCGCGACCGACGCGGACGGTGGCACCGCCAGCTGCGCGCTGGTCGTGCAGGTGACCCGGGAGCTGACCGTCGGCGAGGTGCAGGGTTCGACCACCGACGCCGAGTCCGGTCCGAGCGACCGGTCGCCGCTCGCACCGGCGAGCGGCAACGGCACGAGCAGCACGCTGTACGACGTCCGCGGCGTGATCACCCAGTTGACCCTGGCGCGGACCTCGGCGGGGGCGGAGCAGCACGGCTTCTTCCTCCAGAGCCGCACGGGCGACACCGACGGAGACCCGACCAGTTCCGACGGCATCTTCGTGTTCATGGGCACGTTCACCTCACTGGTCGGCGGTTACGTCCCGACGGTCGGCGACGAGGTGGTGCTGCGGGCCCGAGTGTCGGAGTACTTCGGCTTCACCCAGCTCTCCGGCGCCTCACTGGTCCGCCGGATCGCTGGCGGGCTGGCCGTGGACACCGCGGTAGAGGTCACCGACGCGGTGCCACCGGCCGAGGTGACCGACGCGCAGCGTTTCTGGGAGCGGCACGAGGGCGCCCGGATGCGGGTACGCGCGGGCAGCGGCGCGGTGAGCGGACGGGACGTCTTCTCGTCCACTGCCGACGCCGAGCTGTGGGTGGTGGACCGGGACGATCCACTGCTGGACCGCGCCGACCCGTACACCCGGCGGGTCTTCCGTGATTCGCACCCGCTGGACAACGACCCGACCCGCCGTTTCGACGACGGCAACGGCCAGCGGACGCTGCTCGGCAGCATGGGTGTGAAGGCCACCGCCGGGGACAGCGCCGCGCTGCTCCCGCCGGCGCACACCTTCGACACGCTGCGCGCGGACGCGGTGGGTGGGGTCTACTACTCGTTCGAGAAGTACGGCGTCCAGGTCGAGCGGGCGGAGTTCGACGCCGGGGCCGACCCGTCGAAGAACAACCCGCCCAAGCCGGCCGACCGGTCGCAGGAGGTGGCCGTCGCCACCTACAACGTGGAGAACCTGTACGACTACCGGGACGACCCGTTCGACGGCTGTGACTTCACCGGCAATGCCGGCTGCCCGGGCGTCAACCCGCCGTTCGACTACGTGCCGAGCAGTGAGGCGGACTACCGGCAGCAGCTCGGTGCTCTCGCCGACCAGATCGTCAAGGATCTGCACGCACCGGACCTGATCCTGGTGCAGGAGGCCGAGGACCAGGACATCTGCACGGTCTCCGGCACCACGTTGAGCTGCGGTGACACCGACAACGCGGACGGCGCTCCGGACAGCATCCAGGAGTTGGCGCTGGCGGTCGCGGCAGCCGGTGGGCCGGCGTACGCCGCTGCCTATGACCGGACCGGCGCGGACGCCCGCGGGATCACCGCCGCCTTCCTGTACCGCACGGACCGGTTGTCGCTGGCGGCCGCGACGGCGGACGACCCGCTGCTGGGTTCGGCGCCGACCGTCCAGTACCGAGCTGCGGGGTTGCCGGCCAACACGGACGTGCAGAACCCGAAGGCCCTCAACGCGGTGCTGCCGTCGGACGTGGACACGTCGACCGGTCGGGACGGCAGCAATGTCTTCACCCGCGCTCCCCAGTTGGGCAAGTTCACAGTGGCCGCCGCACCCGGCTCGACGGAGCGGTTCACCCTGTACGCGCTCAGCAACCACTACTCCTCGGGCCCGGACAGCCGGGTCGGGCAGCGGCGGGAGCAGGCGCGCTACGGCGCGGCGATCGTCACCGCGATCGAGGCGGCCGACCAGACCGCCCGGGTGGTCTACGGAGGGGACCTGAACGTCTTCCCCCGCCCGGACGATCCCATCGCGACCGGCAGCCAGCCCACTCCCTCGGACCAGCTCGCACCGCTCTACGAGGCGGGCCTGCACAACCTGTGGGACAACCTGGTGGCGGACGTGCCGGCGTCGGCGTATTCGTACAGCTTCGAGGGGCAGGCGCAGACGCTCGACCACCTGTTCGTCAACGACGCGCTCTACGGCGACCTGGTGCAGGTGCGGGCCGCGCACATCAACGCCGACTGGCCGGCGGAGTTCACCGGCGACGGGTCGCGGGGTTCCAGCGACCACGACCCGCAGGTGGCCCGGTTCCGGTCCCGGGCGTCGTTGACCGTCGCCGACACGGCGGTGGTCGAGGGCAACCAGGGAACCAGGCAGCTCACCTTCACCGCCACGGTGTCCCGGCCGCTGTCCCAGCCGGTGCTGCTCTGCGCCACGACGGTCGGCCTCACGGCGCAGGGTGGTGCGGACTTCGACCCGTACGCCGGTTGCAAGGTGTTGGCGGCCGGGCAGACGTCGGTGGCGTTCCCGGTGTCGGTGCGCGGTGACCGTAAGCGGGAGGCGGACGAGAAGCTGACGCTGCTGGTGGCCGGGGTCCCTGGTCTCCGGCTGGCTGACCCGCTCGCGATCGGCACGATCACCAACGACGACTGACGTCGCGTTTTCCCGGCGAGGCCCGCAGATCCGTTCCGGATCGGCGGGCCTCGCTGGTGTCAAGGTGAGACCACCCCGCGCGGGGGCCACGGCGGTCGGGGCAGGTGCCGGTGTTGAGCCACACGCACCTCCCACTGGCTTCGGCGCCGCATCGCGTCCCGAACTGCCCGGTTGCGGTAGAACGTCTCGGGCGGGCGGGCCAGCCCGTAGATGTCCGCCCACCATTCGCCCGGCTCAGGGTCGAGAATGGTGTCGAGGTGCGACGGGTAGCGACGCTCCGCGCCGTTGTACGTGTCCTGCCAGTCCTGCATCGGTTTGAGCACCCGGCCGAACTCGTCCACCACGGCCAGCCGGCAGCCCAGCACACCGATGATGCGCCGGAGCAGGACGATGCTCGGCACCATGCGGCCGGCCTCGATCCGGCCAATGGTGGCATGGTGCACACCCGCCCACCGGGCCAGCTCGCGCTGGCTCAGGTCGGCGCGACGGCGGACCGCCCGGACGATACCGGCGGCAGGCCAGGGCGCGTCGGAAGGCTCGCTGAGCAGGACCGGCTCGGCTGAGGCTGACGAATCACTCATGCCGCCACCGTCCCGCCTGGTGGAGCCGGCCGCAATCCCGCTTAGCGGGCCTGTGGATAACCAGCTGACCTGTGGACATCGTCCACGGCCGGGCGGATCACTCTCCGTGCTCGCGGCACCAGTTGCACCGCCACTACAGCGCGTCACGGGGCTTTACGTTGCTCCGTCGAGCAGCGCAGACCAGGCCAGACACGCCACCGGGCTGACCAGGGGAATCCCCAACCTCGCCAGCAGACACACCACCCCCCGCTCGCCCCCTTTGCTCTGCAGTTCAATATGCACCGAGAGCGGAGGGTGAGCGTCGCCGTCGTGGGTGCAGAGCAAAGGCGGCAGGGGAGGTGGTGGTGGCGGCTCGTCAGATGGTTACGCTGCGCTAGCCGTTATCGCCGGCAGGACCGCAGGCCGGTCGGTCCGCAGGCCGGTACGGCCGCGAAGCTCGACCGCGCTGCCCGCCGACGAGACACGCGGTCAGGACGCGCCGGCCGTGCGCGAGCCGGTGCCGCGCCCGCCCCCGCACGCTAGGAAGACAGCGCGGTCAGAGTTGGACCTGGGGTCAGTAGCGCTGGCGCAGCAGCCCGGCGGCCTCGACCGCCCAGTAGGTGAGGATGACCTGCGCGCCGGCCCGCTTGATCGAGGTGAGCGTCTCCAACATCACGCGCTCCCGGTCGATCCAGCCGTTCGCGGCGGCAGCCTCGACCATCGCGTACTCACCGGAGACCTGGTAGGCGGCGACCGGGACGTCCACCGCGGCCCGCACCGCCGACACCACGTCGAGGTAGGGCAGCGCCGGCTTGACCATCACCAGGTCGGCGCCCTCGGCGACGTCCAGCGCCACCTCACGCAGCGACTCGCGCAGGTTGGCCGGGTCCTGCTGGTAGGTGCGCCGGTCGCCCTCCAGCGCCGACTCCACCGCCTCCCGGAACGGGCCGTAGAAGGCGGAGGCGTACTTCACGGCGTACGCCAGCACGGCGACATCCTGGTGCCCGGCTGCGTCGAGCGCCCGGCGCACCACGCCGACCTGGCCGTCCATCATCCCGGACGGCCCGACCATGCCGGCCCCGGCGGCGGCCTGGGCCACCGCCATCTCGGCGTACGCGGCCAGGGTGGAGTCGTTGTCCACCTCGCCGTCGGGGGTGAGCAGGCCGCAGTGCCCGTGCGAGGTGAACTCGTCCAGGCACAGGTCGCTCATCACCACGGTGTCGTCACCCACCTCGGCCACCACGTCGCGGATGGCGACGTTGAGGATGCCGTTCGGGTCGATGCCGCCGGAGCCGGTCGGGTCGCGCCGTTCCGGCACACCGAAGAGCATGATCCCGCCGACGCCGGCCTGGACCGCCTCGGCCGCCGCCTTGCGCAGCGAGTCCCGGGAGTGCTGGAGCACCCCCGGGAGCGACCCGATGGCCCGCGGCTCGGTCAGCCCTTCCTTGACGAACATCGGCACGACCAGCTCGGCCGGGTCGACTCGGGTCTCCGACACCAGCCGGCGGATCGCCGGGGTGCGGCGCAGCCGGCGGGGCCGGATCTCGGGGTACGACATGGAAGGGCCTCCTCGAACGACTACCGGAAGCGCAGAGCGGTCGGGCCCTGCACCTTCGAGCCGCGGCGCTGCTTGGCCGGCATGGCGGCCAGCTTCTCGCGCAGCTCGACGGCGTAGGCGGCGAGCGCCTCCACCAGGTCGGGCACCGAGGCGTGTGGCGGCTGGACGTCGACCCGCAGGCCGAACTCCGTCGCGGTCTCCGCCGTCTTGGGCCCAATGACGGCAACAACGGTCCGGGCGTGCGGCTTCCCGGCGATGCCGACCAGGTTGCGCACGGTGGAGGACGAGGTGAAGAGCACCGCGTCGAAGCCGCCCGACTTGATGGCGTCCCGGATCTCGGCGGGCGGCGGCGCGGCCCGCACCGTCCGGTACGCGGTCACGTCGTCGACCTCCCAGCCGCGCTCGGTGAGCCCGGCGGCGAGCGTCTCGGTGGCGATGTCGGCGCGCGGCAGCAGCACCCGGCCCACCGGGTCGAGGATCTCGTCGTGCGGGGAGAACTCGGCCAGCAGCCCTTCAGAGGACTGCTCCCCGGTGGGGATCAGCTCCGGCTGGATGCCGAACGCGCGGACCGCGTCCGCCGTCGCCTCACCGATGCAGGCGATCTTGACGCCGCCGAAGTGCCGGGCGTCCAGACCGTGCTCGGCGAACTTCTCCCAGACCGCGCGGACCGCGTTCACCGAGGTGAAGATCACCCAGGCGTACCGGCCGTCGACCAGGCCCTTGACCGCACGCTCCATCTGCGCCGGGGTGCGCGGCGGCTCGACCGCGATGGTCGGCACCTCACACGGGATCGCCCCGTACGCGCGCAGTCGGGCGCTCATCACGCCAGCCTGCTCCTTGGTCCGGGGTACGAGCACCTTCCAGCCGTACAGCGGGCGGTTCTCCCACCAGCTCAGCTTGTCGCGCTGACCCACCCCGACACCGACGGTGAGCACCACCCGGCCGGTGAAGCCGAGCGCGGCGGCCACGAAGCTGTCCACTGTCGACGTGGTCGTGTACTGGGTCTCGCCGGTGCCGTCGCCGGTCACGCCGACGCCGGTGGTGCCGTCGACCCCGGCGGCGAGCAGCCCGTCCCGGACGGCGGCGAGGTCACCGGCGTCCACGGCGAGCGCGAGCGAACCCCGGCCGACGGCCGTGGCCAGCGCCTCGAAGTCCAGTGCGCTGACGTCCTCGACGTCGGCAGCCGTCCGCACACCCGGCAGCGGCACACCGGCGTAGGTGGCCACACCCTCGGCCTGGCCGACGCCGGGCACCACCTCGAAGTGGGCGGCGGTGCGGGCGACGGCCTGCACCTCCTTGACCACCGAGTCGTGGCCGAACGGGTCGCCGGCGACGAGGTGCACCGCGTTCAACCCGGAACGGGCCGCGGAGATCAGCACCTTCGCCACGTCCCCGGGCGCGCCCTCGGCAGGCGTGAACTCGGCATCGTCCCTGGCATCGGCACGAACGACGGCGAGCAACGACTCCGGGACTCCCCGGTCGTAGATCACCTGGTCGGCGTCGACCAGGGCGTCGTGTGCCCGACGGGTCAGCAGACCTGGGTCACCGGGGCCAGCCCCGACGAACGCGATACGGCCGACGGGCTTACGGGTGCGGGTCATTCTGTGCTCCCAAATTGCTGGGTCCCCGGGCCGGTGTGTCCTTCGTGGCCGAGGATCGAGTCGGCGCCGAGGTCGAGGAGTTCGGCGGCGAGTGCCTTACCGATCTCCGCCGCGTCGGCGGGCGTTCCGGTGCGGGACAGCCGGAGGTCACGAGTGCCGTCCGGGCTGATCACCGCCCCGCGCAGGTAGATCTCATCGCCGTCGTCACCTTCGGCGAGTTCGGCGTAGGCGGCGACGGGTGCACTGCACCCGGCCTCCAGGGTCGCCAGCAACGCGCGTTCCGCGGTGACCGCGGCGCGCGACGGTGCGTGGTCGAGCAGCGCGAGCAGCTCGACCAGGTCCTGGTCATCGACCCGGCACTCGACCGCCAGCGCACCCTGGGCGGGTGCGGGCAGCATGAGCATCGGGTCGAGGGTCTCGGTGATCGCGTCGGTCCGACCGATCCGGGCCAGCCCGGCCCGGGCCAGCACGACCGCGTCGAGGTCGGCCTCGGGGCCGAGCACCCGCGCCAGGCGGGTGTCGATGTTGCCGCGGATCGGGGTGACCTCCAGTTGCAGCCCGAGGGCGTGCAGCTGGGCGATGCGGCGCAGCGCGCCGGTGCCCACTGTGGCACCGGGCGGCAGCTCGGCGAGCGTCCGCCCGCCCTGGGCGATCAGCGCGTCGCGCGGGTCCTGTCGGGCCGGCACCGCCGCGATGTGCAGCCCGGCGGCGGCGGCCGTGGGCAGATCCTTGTAGGAGTGCACCGCGAAGTCGATCGTCCTGGCGGTCAGCGCGTCGCGCAGAGCGGAGACGAACACCCCGACGCCGAGCCGGTGCACCGGCGCGTTGGAGCGGTCGCCAGCGGTGATCACCTCCACCAGCTCGACCGGGCGGCCGGTGGCGGCGGTCAACGCCTCGGCGATCTGGCTGGACTGGGCCATCGCCAGGGCGCTGCCCCGGGTGCCGAGGCGCAGGGGGGCGGTCATCGCGCACCTCCGGTGGGCGGGGTCGGCTCGGTGGCGTCGGCTCCGGACACCGGGTCGGTGCCGAGCAGTGCCGCGCCGAGGTCGGGGGTCAGCACGTCCGGGACGGTGTCCACCGGAGAGGTCTGCGGGACCTCGAGGTCGAACAGCTCGCGCAGCAGGGCCGCGTACTGGTCGCCGCCGGGCTCCGCGGCCAACTGTCGCACCTTGACAGTGGGCTGGTGCAGCAGTCGCTGCACCACCCGGTGCACGGTGCGGGCCACCTCGGCCCGCAGGTCGTCGCCGAGGTCGGGGCGGCGCTGGGCGAGCCGGCGCAGCTCGGCGGTGACCACGTCGTCGGCCCGGCCGCGCAGCGCGGCGACGGTGGGCGCCACGTCGGCGCCGCGCAGCCAGGTGAGGAAGCCCTCCACCTCGGCCAGCACGATCCGTTCGACGGCGGCGGCGTCGGCAGCCGCCGGACCGTCGGCGAGCAGCGCTGCCATCCGGTCGATGTCGATCACCTCGACGCCGGGCAGCTCGGCGACACCATCCTCGACGTCGCGCGGGACGGCCAGGTCGAGCAGGACCAGCGGGCCCCGGGCCGGGTCCCGCTCGGCCAGCGCCGCGCTGACCACCGGACGGGTGAGGACCGGTTCGGTGGACGCGGTGGCGGCCACTACGATGTCCACTGTGGAGAGGGTGTTGGCCAGCTCGGTCATCGGCGCCGCACTCGCCCCGTACGACTCGGCGAGCCGGACGGCCCGGTCGGCGCCCCGGTTGCTGACGGTGAGGGGCCCGGCGCCCAGCCGGGACAGCGTGGCCACCCCGAGCGAGCCCATCGCGCCGGCACCGACCACCAGGGCCGGATGGCCGTCGAGGTCGCCGTCGAGGTGCCCGGCGGCCAGCTCCAGCGCTGCGGTGACGACGCTCTGGCCGGCCCGGTCGATGCCGGTCTCGGCGTGGGCCCGCTTGCCGACCCGCAACGCCTGCTGCATCAGCTCGTGCAGCAGCCGGCCGGCCGAGTCGGCGCCGGTGGCCCAGTGGTACGCGTCGCGCAGCTGCCCGAGGATCTGCGCCTCACCGACGACCATCGAGTCCAGGCCGGTGGCGACCCGGAAGACGTGGTCGACGGCGGCGGTGTCGTAGTGCACGTACAGGTGGCTGGCGAGCGCCGCCGGCGGGCTGCCGGCCTGCTCGGCCAGGACGGCGCAGACGTCGCCGAGCCCGCCGTGGAAACCGGACACGGCGGCGTAGACCTCCACCCGGTTGCAGGTGGAGACGATCACCGCCTCCGCCACGTACGGCTGGGCGATCAGGCGGTCCAGGGTGCGGGTCAGGTCGGCGGGGGGCACAGCCAGCTGCTCCAGCGTGGCGACCGGGGCGGTCCGATAGGACGCGCCGACGACGAGCAGTTTCACGTGCCGATCGCCTCCTGGGTGTCGGTGGCCGCGAACCCGCCCGGCAGGGCGGTGAGAGCGGACCCGCCGGTGGCGGGCAGCGCGGTCAGCGATGCCTTGCGGTGCTCGTGGAAGGACAGAATCTGCAGCTCGATGGCGAGGTCGACCTTGCGTAGGTCGACCCCCTCCGGAACCGAGAGTACGCACGGTGCGAAGTTGAGGATGCTCGTCACGCCGACGGCGACCAGTTGGTCGGCGACCTGCTGGGCGGCTGCGGCCGGGGTGGCGATCACGCCGATCGCCAGGGATTCCTCCGCGGCGACCGTCGGTAGGTCGTCGACATGCCGGACAACCAGGCCGTTGATCTCCTCACCGACCCGGGAGGGATCGGCGTCGAGCAGTGCGGCGATCCGGAAGCCCCGGCTTGCGAAGCCGTCGTAGCCGGCCAGGGCGTGACCGAGATTACCCACGCCGACCAGGGCGACCGCCCGGCGTTGAGTGAGCCCGAGCACAAACTCGATCTGCTCGATCAGCAGCGCGACGTCGTAGCCGACGCCCCGGGTGCCGTACGAGCCGAGGTGGGAGAGGTCCTTGCGGAGCTTGGCGGAGTTGACACCGGCGGCGGCAGAGAGACCCTCGCTGGAGACAGTCTCGTGCCCGGTGTCGGCGAGGTTGTGCAGCGCGCGCAGGTACTCCGGGAGCCGAGCGACGGTCGCCTCGGGCAGATCCGGTAGCGCCGGTACGGCACCGGCGCGGCCGGGCGCGCCTGGGTGACGGTGCTGACTCATGAAACTCCGTGCGGTGCGATCCTCGGCCAACTCCGCTGGTCGGCCGCTTATGGACTCCCGCTGGCGACCGAGATTGCCGGCTGTGCTAGCAGGGCGCGTCGGAGTCACAGAGTAGGCGCTTGTGAAGACGTGCACAAATCGCGATCTTGCCGCTGCGCCACGCAACCTCACCAGCACCTCCATTCCGCAAGATCGATCCGACGGGCGTCCGCTCACGCCACCCGGGCGATTATTGCTCAATCCCGACTTCTCTGACCAATCCCGCGCCGAGCCTCACAGGGACCGTCCCCGCCAGGTGGTAGGGGCAGCACTACGGGGGAGAGGCAGGGCTTCGGGATGGGGACCCGAAGCCCGCATGCCTAGCCTTTTGGGCATGACCGCCGTTGCCGCCACCAGCGACCAACCGACGCTGGCACCGAGCATCCCCCGCCAACTCTTCGTCGACTCCGGGTACGTGCTGCTCGGCCTGCCCCTGGCGGTGGCCAGCTTCGTGGTCCTCATCGTCGGCACCGCCGTCGGCATCGGCCTGGTGGTGACGGTGGTCGGCCTGCCGATCCTCAGCGGCACCCTGTACGCCGCCCGTGGGCTCGCCGACATCGAGCGGCTGCGGCTGCCCGCGGTGCTCCGGCAGCCCCGGATCCGGCCGCACTACCGGCTGCCCGAGGCGGGCGCGAACGCCTGGCGGCGGATCTTCGTGCCGATGCGGGACGCCCAGTCCTGGCTCGACCTGGCGCACGGCATCCTGCGGCTGATCGCGGCGGCCGGCACCTTCGTGGTGGCCCTGGTCTGGTGGGCCGGAGCGATCGCCGGCTCGCTGTACTGGGCCTACGACTGGGCCCTTCCCCGAGCCGACGGCGAGGGTGACAAGGACCTGGCCCAACTGCTCGGCCTGGGCGACTCGACCACCGCCCGAATCGGCTTGAACACCGCGATCGGGGTGTTCTTCCTGATCACCCTGCCGATCGTGATCCGGGGTTGCGCGCTTCTCCAGGCCAGCTTCGCCAAGGCCATGCTGACCGGGGTGGCCGAGATGCGCGACCGGATCACAGTGCTGGAGGAGCAGAAACGGGCCGCCGTGTCCGCCGAGGCGTCCGCGCTGCGCCGGTTGGAACGCGACATCCACGACGGCCCCCAGCAGCGCCTGGTGCGCCTGGCGATGGACCTCAGCCGGGCCCGGATGCAGCTCGCGTCCGACCCGGAGGCGGCCGGCCGGACCATCGACGAGGCGGTCACCCAGACCCGGGACACGCTGGCCGAGCTGCGGGCGCTGTCCCGGGGCATCGCCCCGCCGATCCTGGTCGACCGGGGCCTGCCCAGCGCCCTGGCCGCGATCGCCGCGCGTGGGCTGATCCCGATCGAGCTCCAGGTGGATCCGCAGCTCGGCACGCCGGGCGGGCGGCTCGACCCGGCGGTGGAGAACACCGCGTACTTCGTGGTGTCCGAGGCGCTGACCAACGTCGCCAAGCACGCCCGGGCCACCGAGGCCGTGGTGGCCGTCGCCCGGCAGGGCACCCACCTCCAGGTGCGGGTGGGCGACGACGGTCAGGGCGGCGCACACCTGGCCAAGGGGCACGGGCTGGCTGGCATCGCCGACCGGGTCCGGGCCGCCGGCGGTGAACTGGTGGTGGTCAGCCCGGCCGGCGGCCCCACCGAGATCCGCGCTGAGCTTCCCCTGTGAGCGCGAGGAGTGAGCCGGGTTTGCGAGCCCCGCAGTCGCGAACGAAGGCGATGCTGTGATCAGTCCCGCGCCGCGCCCCCACTACGGGCCGGACGTGGTAGACAACACAGCCATGCGCATCGTGATCGCGGACGACGCCGTCCTGCTCCGGGAGGGGCTGGTCCGGCTGCTCACCGAGAGCGGCCACCAGGTGGTGGCTGCCGTCGGCGACGGCGACGCGCTGGTCGAGGCGGTGGTGGAGCACCGCCCGGACGTGTCGATCGTCGACGTCCGGATGCCGCCGTCGCACACCGACGAGGGGCTGCGGGCAGCGGTGGAGGCACGCCGGTTGGTGCCGCGTACGCCGATCCTGGTGCTCTCCCAGTACGTCGAGGTCTCGTATGCCGATGATCTGCTCGCCACCACCGGCGGTGCCGGCGGCGGGATCGGCTACCTGCTCAAGGACCGGGTGGCCGCGATCGACGAGTTCCTGGACGCGCTGCGCAGGGTGGCGGCCGGCGGCACGGTGCTCGACCCGGAGGTGGTCGGTCAGCTCTTCGCCCGACGCCGCCGCGACGACCCGCTGAGCGAGCTGACTCCCCGCGAGCGCGAGGTGCTCGCCCTGATGGCCGAGGGCCGCTCGAACACCGCCATCGCCCGTTCCCTGGTGGTCAGCGACGGCGCGGTGGAGAAGCACGTGCGCAACATCTTCACCAAGCTCACGCTGCCGCCCGACACTGAGCAGCACCGGCGGGTGCTGGCCGTCCTCACCTACCTGCGGAACTGATCTGCCGGGCCAGGGTCACCGCGTCGGTGAGCGTGTCGGCCACCGGGTGACCGGAGTCACGCAGCCGTGCCGGGTCGGTGAACCCGCCGGTGTAGAGCACCGCACGGCCGCCCACCGCGAGGGCCGCGTCCGCGTCGTCAATGGAGTCACCGATCAGCACCACCGAGGCGCCGTCCACGCCCAGCTCGGTGAGGTGCAGCTGGAGCGACTCGGCCTTACGGCCGCCGCCGACCGTGGCCCGCAGCCCGTCGACCCGGGCGAAGTGGCCGGTCAGCCCGTACGTGTGCACGGTCGGCACCAGCTCCTCGTGGAACCACATGGAGAGCAGGCTCTGGCCGCCCGGCCAGGCGGCCATCGCGGTACGCGCGTCGGCGGCCAGCTCACAGGTGGTCAACCCGATGCGGTACGCGTCGTGGAAGATCCGGTCCAGTCGGCCGAACTCGTCGTCGTCGACGGCCTGGCCGAGCACCTCGGCGTAGTACTCGGCGATCGGTCGGCGGAACCGCACCCGGTGCTCGTCCAGGGTGACCGTCGGCCCGCCCAGGCTCGCGAACACGACGTTGGTGGCGGACACCACCAGGCTGAGGTCGTTGAGCAGGGTCCCGTTCCAGTCCCACACGAGGTGGGGGTGCGCAGGGGTCATCAGAGCACCTTAGGCGGCACCGCTCAGAGCTGCGGGGTGGTCAGGTCCCGCAGCAGCCGGTCCTCCTCGACCCGCCAGTAGCCGTGCTCCTTGCCGTCGAGCATCACCACGGGCAGCCGGTCCCCGTACTCCCGCTCCAGCCCCTCGTCGCCGGTGACGTCCCACTCGACCCACTTGTCGCCGGTGACCGCCACCACCCGGTCGAGTGCGGCCTTGGCGTCGTCGCACAGGTGGCAGCCGGGTCGGGTGATCAGGGCGAGCCGGGCGTCAGTGGCCATCGGTTACCTCCGTGCGGGTGTCGGCGGGTGCGGGTGGGTCGGCTGGCGTCGCCGGCCGGAGCTGGACCTTTTTACCTTGCCGAGCACGGCGGCAGGGCGCCGGCACCACGTACGCCCGCACAGTCTCGCCGGTCCTCGGGTGCGGCACACCCCGTACCGCCGACTCGGCCACCCCGGGGTGCCCGGTGAGCACCTGCTGACCGTTGACCTACGGCAAGGCCCGCCGCGGCGGCGGGCTCCACCGGCGCCGCACTGCGAAAGTCCCATGAACGGGACTCACCTGTGTGCCACCGGCGGGCCGTCCAGGTCCTGTCGATGGGACGGGCAGCACCGTCCACAGACGCCTCGGCCAAGCAGGCGCGCCACTCGACGCGGCGGCCCAGCCGAACGGGCAATCAGCCCCCGACCAGGTGATCCATCCTGGAACACCGCGCCGATGCAAAGTCAAACGCACACGACGGACAACCGGTCCGCCACCGGTGCGGCGGAGCGGGAAATACTTCCGCCTTGTGTAACGGACTTGCCACGCGCGGGTGACGTTGGCCCTATCATCACTCGGGTCGGCTCACCCCATTTGCCGTGAGTCGACACCCCTCAGCCCGAGGAGGCCCCCGTGCCTGTGAGCGCATTGGACCAGCACCTCCAGGGGAATTGCCGCCCGCCGGCAACTCCCATGACCGTCCTGCCCGACCGGGATCCCGGTCGGCCCGTCCCGATGACCTACAGACCGGCCCGTCCGGTGGCCAACGGGACGGGGGCAGCCCGGTGACCACCTTCGGTTACGCGGAACGCCCGCTCGGCCTGACCGGTCAGCCGGCCCGCTCCCACGTCAACGAGCGGCCCATGGCCCGTTCCCCGCTGGACGAATCACACGGCACCGCCGTGCGGGGCGACGGCGCGGCGCATCGGACACGCAGCCGGCCACACCACAACGAACCGACGCCACGGCCCGCGGTGCCGGGCGGAAACGGTGGACCGCCCGGGGGTCGCGTCGCCGTACCGCCCCGGCCGTTGCCAGCGCAGGGTCGCCGGGTCAGCGACACACCAGCGGTGACCACCGACCCGGCGGCGGGTGAGACAGCGGTGATCCCGGCAGTGCCGGCCACCACCGCCACCACCCCGACCGGCTTCCCGAGCCGCCCGGACCCGTCCGACCCGGCCACCGAGGTCTGGACGCTGATCGAGCGGGCCCAGGCCGGCGAGTCCGAGGCGTTCGGTCTGATCTACGACCGGTACGTGGACACCGTGTTCCGGTTCGTCTACTTCCGGGTCGGCAACCGGCAACTCGCCGAGGACCTCACCTCGGACACCTTCCTGCGCGCGCTCAAGCGGATCGGCAGCTTCACCTGGCAGGGCCGCGACCTCGGCGCCTGGCTGGTGACGATCGCCCGCAACCTGGTCGCGGACCACTTCAAGTCGGGCCGTTACCGACTGGAGGTCACCACCGGCGACGTGCTCGACGCCGACCGGGAGGACCGGGGCCCGGAGGGCAGCCCGGAAGCCGCGGTGGTGGAGCACATCACCAACGTCGCGCTGCTCACCGCCGTGAAACAGCTCAACCCGGAGCAGCAGGAGTGCATCGTGCTCCGCTTCCTCCAGGGCTTCTCGGTCGCCGAGACGGCCCGTGCGATGGGCAAGAACGAGGGCGCCATCAAGGCCCTCCAGTACCGGGCGGTTCGCGCCCTGGCCCGCCTCCTTCCCGACGGCTTCCAGCCGTAGATTGTTTCGGCGGGGCCGATGGACGCCGATCAACGTCCTTGCAGGTCAGAGTCGGTCCCGCCCGGTGACGACGATCACTTTCTGTAATTTCCGGCCCGCCAGGCCCGTAACCCGTGCCCGGTCCGCCGCGTTTCTCCGGGTGCGACCGGTGGATGTCCTGGCAGGCCCGGGACACCGAGGTCCGACCGGCACGCCGGCGGCACCTCACCTCCGTGGTGTCACACTGCCGCCCGGTCGCTGGCAACGACCGCGGCCGACCGGCCGTGACCAGCGAGAGGGAGGTGCCTGCGGTGGACAACATCCTCTTCTCCCGCCGGCGCGCCGAGCGCTTCGCGCAGCTTCTCGATGAGGCCAACGGCGCTCGACGACACCACGTGCGATCCCGGGTGGACGGTCAACTCGCGCCGCTCGTCGCGGTGGGTCAGCAGCTCACCGTCGACCCTCCGGCTGTCGAGGTGAACCCGGACTTCCGTACCGGCCTGCGGGCAATGCTGCTCGCGACCGCCGAACGCGAAGGACTGGGCACCGCACCGGCGGCCAGCGAACCAACCACCACGACGACCCGCGGGCGGCTGCTGCCGGCGGTCACCGCTCGGCGGGCCCGAGCCCGGGGCGCGATCCTGATCGGCATCGCGGCCGGCGCCATCGCGGTCTCCGGCATCTCCGCCGCCAGCGAGAACGCCGTGCCCGGCGACGCGCTCTACGGCATGAAGCGCTCGACCGAACGCGCCCAACTCGCCCTGGCCAGCTCGGACATCAGCCGCGGCCAGCTCTTCCTGGACTTCGCCCGGACCCGGGTCGGTGAGGCAGCCAAGCTGCGCGGCGACCGGATCGGCTACAGCGCGGTCCTCGACGACATGGACGCCGACACCCGGCAGGGCGTACGCCTGCTGACCGCCGCCGCCGTGCAGCGGGCCGAGCCGGGCAGCCTGGACACACTCAACACCTTCGTCTCGGGGCAACGCCGGGCGGTGAGTGGCCTGCTCGACGGGGGCACCCGCGCCGACCGGGCCCGGACCCAGCGGTCGCTGGTCCTCCTGGACACCATCCGGGAACGTTCGGATGCGCTGCGCGCGGCAATCGCCTGCGGCCTCCCGGCCCCGACCGCCAGCGACACCCTCGGCCCCAACCCGAGCGCCTGCCCCGGGGCGCGCTGACCCGCACCCCCTATACCGCAGGTCCGACCGGCCGCGCCACAGTTCGTTCTGTGCTCGGCCGGTCGACCGTATCCGGCGGCTACCCTTCGCTGGAAGGCATCCGTCGTACCGGTGAGGAAGGGAGTCGCGTGGCGCGCAGCCGTAAGGTGACGGTCAGCACCGACGCCGAGGGGCACACTGCGGGCTGGGCGGAGACCGACCTGGCCCCGGCCACCGCACCGGATTCGACGGCCGCGGCGTTCTTCGACGTGGACAACACCATGATGCAGGGCGCCTCGATCTACTGGTTCGCCCGTGGGCTCGCCTCCCGCAACTACGTCACCACCTCCGACCTGGCCCGGTTCGCCTGGCAGCAGCTCCGGTTCCGGCTGCTGGCCCGGGAGCACGCCGGTGACATGTCGCTGGCCAAGGAGGCCGCGCTGGCCTTCGTCCAGGGCTGGCGGGTCGACGAGGTGGAGCACCTCGCCGAGGAGATCTTCGACGAGATGATGGCTCCCCGGATCTGGGCCGGCACCCACCAGCTCGCCCGAGGTCACCTGGGCGCCGGCCAGCGGGTGTGGCTGGTCAGCGCGGCCCCGGTAGAGATCGGCCGGGTGATCGCCGCACGGCTCGGCCTGACCGGTGCCATCGGCACGGTCGCCGAGATCGTCGACGGGGCGTACACCGGGAGGTTGGTGGGTGACCTGATGCACGGGCCGGCGAAGGCCGAAGCGGTCACCCAGCTCGCCGCTGTGGAAGGGCTCGACCTGACCCGCTGCGCGGCCTACAGCGACTCGGCCAACGACCTGCCGCTGCTCCGTGCGGTGGGCAGGGCGGTGGCCGTCAACCCGGACGGCAGCCTGCTGCGGCAGGCCCGCCAGCACGGCTGGGAGGTACGGGACTTCCGCACCGGCCGGCGCGCGGTCAAGATCGCCGTGCCGTCGACCGCGGCGGCCGGTCTGGTCGCCGGCGCGGTCACCGCCGGCCTGGCGTTGCAGCGCCGCCGCCGCGCCGACTGACTCAGGGGCCGAACGGGTCGGGCCGTCGCTCCAGCAACGTGTGCAGGGTCTGCTGGATGGTCTCCCGCACCTGGTCGGCGAGGTTGAACACCACCAGCGGGTCGTCCGCCGAGTCGGTCAGGTGGGCCGTCGGGATGGGCGGGCAGAACTCGATCAGCCACTTGCTGGGCAGCGGCACCATGCCCAGCGGGCCGAGCCACGGGAAGGTCGGCGTGACCGGGAAGTAGGGCAGCTTGAGCAGTCGGGCCAGGGGCTTGATGTCGGCGAGCATCGGGTAGATCTCCTCGCCACCGACGATGGCGACCGGCACGATCGGGGTGCCCGTGCGCAGCGCCGCCGAGACGAAACCGCCCCGCCCGAACCGTTGCAGCTTGTACCGGTCGGCGTAGAGCTTGCCGATCCCCTTGAAGCCCTCGGGGAACACACCGACCAGGTCTCCCCCACCGAGCAGCCGCTCGGCGTCCGGGTTGCAGGCCACCGTGCCGCCGGTCTTGCGGGCGAGCTCGGACACCACCGGCATCCGGAAGACCAGGTCGGCGCCGAGCAGCCGTAGGTAGCGGTGGGCAGGGTGCTTGTCGTGCAGCGCAGCCGAGAGGATCAACGCGTCCAGCGCCACCGTGCCCGAGTGGTTGCCGACCACCAGTGCGGGCCCGTCGACCGGCACGTGCTCCACCCCACTGACCTCGGTGCGGAACCAGTCCCGGTAGAGCAGCCTCAGCAGCGGGTGGAAGACCGCGTCGGTCAACTCCGGGTCGAAGCCGAACTCGTCGACCTCGTAGTCGCCGGCGAGCCGTCGGCGCAGGAACGCCAGGCCGTTGGCGACCTTGCGGTCCCAGTGGTCCCCCGGCCGGTCCGCCACTGCCGGCGGGGTGCCACCCGGCGTCGATGCGTCGACAGGGGCGCCCGCGTCCGCGCCGACGGGCTCGTCGGTGGCCGCGGTGTCGACCTCGTCGGCCGGCGTGGGCGTCGGTGTCGGGGCGACCTGCGCCGCCGGCCGATGACCGTTGCGCCGCGCCGGGTCCGCGTCCGCTGCGGGCGACTGCTGGGGTACGTCGAAGCGTCCGACCCCCTGCGGGTCACGCCCCTCTGCCGACCCGGTCATGACGCCACCTCGGTTCGCGACTGCGCGGCTCGTACAACCGGCTGACTCCTCGCGCTCATGGCCGCTCCTGAACCGCGGAGCGGACCTGCCGGATGCCGTCCAGGACGAGCTGCTCGGCAACGGCCAACTGGCCCCGGGTGACCACCACCCCACCCTGGTGGGCGCGGATGAAGTCCTCGAACGCCTTGGCGGTGGAGCGGGGCGTGAAGCCGTACTCCTGCTCAAGCCGGCTGGTGTCGACCACCCGGCCGTGCACGAAGAGGTCGACCTGGTCCAGACCGTAACGGCCGAAGCCCATGGAGCGGGCCAGCGCGGCGGCACCCGAGAGGCCCGGTTCCAACACCGGCACGGCCACCCGTCCGGCTCGCCGGATCGCCTGGGACAGCGACAACACCCCTGGGCCGGCGACGTTGTACGTGCCCGGGTGATCTTCCACGATCGACCGGTGCAG
The DNA here is from genome assembly GCF_018070245.1 of Micromonospora sp. M61. Taxonomy (NCBI): domain Bacteria; kingdom Bacillati; phylum Actinomycetota; class Actinomycetes; order Micromonosporales; family Micromonosporaceae; genus Micromonospora; species Micromonospora sp. M61. The sequence continues at coordinate 167,245 of NZ_JAGPYA010000006.1, forward strand.
CACCTCCAACGCGTCGTCGAAGTGCAGGAACTGCAGACGGGGGTCACGGCCGAAGACGGTCGGCACGAAGGGCTGCGCGAAGTAGCGGGTCAACGTGGTGTCGGCGGTCGAGCCGATGAACGGCGCGAAGCGCAGCACTGTCGCGGTGACGTCGGACCGACGGCGCCGGAAACCGCGGACGTAGCCTTCAAGGTCGAGGATGTCGCGGCCGAAACCGCCGCGCGGGACCTCGCGTGGCTCGGTCTCCTCGGTGAAGACCGCCGGGTCCCGGAACGACACCCCGTACGCGGCGGTGGACGAGCGGACCACGATCTTGCGCAGCCGGGGTGCCCGTTGGCACGCGGCCAGCAGGTGCATGGTGCCGATGACGTTCTGGTCCTTCATGGCCGACCGGCCGCCGTGCTGCGGGTCGGGAGAGCTGACCAGCGCGAGGTGCACCACCGCGTCGACGTCCAGGTCGGCGAGGAGCCCACCGAGCGCATCGTTGTCGACGCGGATCCGTTCGACCCGGTCGAGCAGGTCGGTGAACTCGGTGCCCGAGTCCGGTGCGTCCACCCCGATGACCCGCTCGATCCGCGGGTCGGCGGCGAGTCGGGCCGCCACGTGGGCACCCAAATAGCGGCCGACCCCGGTGACGACGACGACCCCCGGAGCACCTGAGGTGCCACCGGGGGTCATCTGACGCACCTACCCCGGCAGGATGGACCGAGCCGGGACGACCACGGCCTGATCACCTGAGCCTCCGGGGGTCGACAGTTTGGCAAGTGACGCCGAACGCCGGGCTCTGAGCCCGGCGGCGATCACTTGCCGAGACGGCGACGCTGGACGCGGGTCTTGCGCAGCAGCTTGCGGTGCTTCTTCTTAGCCATGCGCTTACGGCGCTTCTTGACCACCGAGCCCATACGACAGCCTTTCGATACAACGTTCGGGGCGGACCGGATGACACCACGCAGGTGGCGACGGCGACCGCTTGCGGACAACGGACCGGACCAGTCTGGGCGGCGGGACGCACCGGTGGGGTCTCGGTCGGGCTCCAGGGTAGCCGCAGAGCGTCAGCCGGACCAACGCGCCCCCGTCGGGGCCACCTTTCGCTCGCGACTGCGGGGCTCGCAAGCTCACTCCTCGCGCTCACCGATGCCGGTCACGTGGCATCTGGAGGGCGGAACGGTGGCTCAGGCGGTTTCCTGAAATGCACCCCGAAGATATTCGTGCACCGCATGCTCGGGCACCCGGAATGAGCGGCCGACCCGGACGGCGGTGAGCTCACCGCTGTGCACCAGTCGATAGACCGTCATCTTCGACACCCGCATGACCGTCGCCACCTCAGCGACGGTCAGGAACTTGACCTCCGACAGCCGTCCGTCGGACTGCGACCCGGCCATGGCTCACCGACCCATCCCATGCCCGGCGCGTGCCAACCCGACGGATGCTCCGGGCCGGGCCGGCGACGCGCGTGTTACCAGTACGGTAGCGGGGCGGTTGTGACCGGCGCGATCCCTTCGTACAACTGATCATGCTTCGATCGCTGGTTCACCCGATCCGTGCTCCCGGTATCTGCCCGCCTGCGACCGCCGTCCGGTTGCTCCGACCCTGCTCATTCGGCGCGCAGCGCGACCACCGGGTCGAGCCGGCCGGCGCGCTGCGCGGGCACGACCCCGAAGACGATGCCCACCACCGCCGAGACGCCGAATGCGAGCGCCAACGACCACCAGGTGATCGCGGCGGGGATCGGCGACAGCGCGTTGACCAGCAGGGCGGTCCCCACGCCCAGCGCCATCCCGGTCAGCCCACCGATCGTGGTGAGCAGCACCGCTTCGAGCAGGAACTGCACACCGATGTCGCGCGGGCGCGCGCCGACGGCCTTGCGGAGCCCGATCTCCCGGGTCCGCTCCCGGACGCTGACCAGCATGATGTTGGAGACGCCGACGCCGCCGACGAGCAACGAGATGCCGGCGATGGCGGCCAGGACGCCAGTGAGGACGCCGAGGATGTCGCCGAGCACACCGAGGATCTGCTGCTGGGTGACCGCGCTGAACTCGGTGTCGGGGTGGCGGCGGTTGAGTTCGGCGACGATCCGTTCGCCCAGTTCGTCGATGCGCTCCCGGTCGGGTGCCTTCACCGCGATGCCGTCCACCCGCTGGGTGCCCCACAGTCGCTGCGCGGCGGTCACCGGTACGTGCACCTCGTCGTCCCGGTCGACACCGAGGCTCTGCCCCAGTGGCGCGAAGACGCCGATCACCCGGAACCGCACCCCGGCCAGCGCCACCTGCTGGCCGAGCGGGTCCCGGTCGGGGAAGAGCGCGCGGGCCACCGAGTCGCCGAGCACCGCCACCCGCCGACTGGTGTCCACGTCGGTGCCGGTGAGGTAGCGGCCCCGGGCCAGCGACCGGGTGAACACCGCCGGGGTGGTTTCCAGCACCCCCTGCACTGTCGTGAAGTCCGAGCGGGCGCCGGCTCGTGCGGTCGCACCGGAGGCGACGGTGACCGCCACCCGGTCCGGGTCGCCGACCACCCTGGTGACGGCGTCCACGTCCTTGAGGGTCAGCGGCGAGACCACCGGCGCGTTGCCCACCTCGATCCGGCCGGGGACGACCAGCAGCAGGTTGGAGCCGAGGCCCTCGACCTGTTGCTCGACCTTCTGCTTGGTGCCGGTGCCGATGGCCACCAGCAGGACCACCGAGGCCACCCCGATGATCACCCCGAGCATGGTCAGCGCGCTGCGCAGCCGGTTGGCCCGTAGGGCGTCCAGTGCCACCCGCCACGCCTCGGCGACCCTCACGTCGCACCTCCGGGCCGCTGGACACCGGGCTCGCCCGGGTCGGCCCCGCGCGGAAGGCGTCCGGTGGCTCCGGCGGCGCCACCGGAGCCACCGGACGGGTGCCCCGGGCCGCTTCCGGACGCGGACCGGGGCTCCGCGCTGGGAGCGGGGACCAGTGTCGCAGGTCGACCGTGATCAACGGACGGCGGTCGATCATGGTCGGAGTGCGGGTCGTCGCCGTCCGCGTCTGCCGGGCGTACGACCGCGGCGCCGTCGGCCGCGGCGCTATCCGCCACGACCGCGCCGTCGCGCATCGTGATCCGGCGACGCGCCCGCGCCGCGACCTCCGGGTCGTGGGTGACCATCACCAGCGCCACCCCGGACTCCGCGTTCAGTCGCTCCAACAGCTCCAGCACCGCCGCGCCGGTGACGCTGTCCAGGTTGCCGGTGGGTTCGTCGGCCAACAGCACCGTCGGTTCGGTGACCAGCGCGCGGGCGATGGCGACCCGTTGCTGCTCACCGCCGGACATCTGGTTGGGCCGGTGGTCCAGTCGGTGCCCGAGGCCGACCCGGCCGAGCATCGCCGCGGCCCGCTCCCGGCGCTGCCGGGCCGACACACCCCGGTAGACCAGCGGCAGGGCCACGTTCTCCACCGCCGAGGTACGCGGCAGCAGGTGGAACGCCTGGAAGACGAACCCGATCGTCTCGTTGCGCAGGGTCGCCATCTCCGGCGGGGCCAGCGCGTTGACGTCCCGCCCGCCGATCACCAGACGGCCACCGGTCGGCCGGTCCAGCCCACCGAGCAGGTGCATGAGCGTGGACTTGCCCGAGCCGGACGGGCCGACGAGGGCCACGTAGTCCCCCGGTTGCACGACCAGCGACACCCCGCGCAACGCCTCCACGGACACCCCGTCGAGGTGGTACGTCCGGGACACGTCCACCGCCTCGATCGCCGGCGGGGCGCCGGTCACCGCACCTCCTGGCCGTCGCGCACCTGGTCGGTGCCGCGCACCACGATCCGGTCACCGGGTTGGACACCGTTGAGGATCTGCACCAGATCCGACCCCTGGACGCCCACTGTCACCGCCGCCCGGCCGGCCCTGCCGTCGCGGACCACCCAGACCGCGTCCCGGCCGTCGGCGGAGAACACCGCCGAGGCGGGAACGGTCACCGCGTCGGCTGCCTCGCGGACCCGCAGGTGGACGATCGCGTTCATGCCCGGGCGGGGCGTCGGAGCGGGCTCGTCCTCGGCCAGCTTCCCGGCGCCCAGTGCGAGGCGCACCCGGTAGCTGACCCCGCCCTGCGCGGAGCTGGTGGGCAGCACGTCGACCGAGCGGACGGTGGCGTCGTAGCTGGCGCCGGTGACGGCGTCCAGCTCGACAGTGGCCGTCACACCGGCCTTGACCAGCAGCACGTCGGTCTCGTCCACCTCGGCGAGCAGCCCCAACTGCCCGGTGTCGACCACGGTCAGCACCGGTGTGCCGGCGGTGACCCGGCCGCCGACCGCGACCGCGTCGTCCACCCCGGCCGGCGGTCCGCCCTGGCTTGGGGCCAGCACCGACGGGTCGAGGCCGGCGGCCTGAGCGCCACCGGCCTGCTCCAACAGCCCGGCGAGGCCTCCGGTCACGCCGCCGCCGGCCCGGGTGCCGCCGGGTTGCACCACACCGGCGATCGGAGCGCGCAGGGTCAGCGCGTCGACTGTCGACTTCGCCAGGTCGTACCCCTGCTGGGCCTGGAGCCGCTGTGCCGCGGACAGCGCGCCGACGGCGGAGTTCAGCCCGCTGATCCCCCGCTGCACCGCGCGGACGGCCTGGTCGGCGCTCCGGGCGGCGGCAGCGTACTGCCGCTGGGCGGACGTCACCTGGGTCAGCAGCGCGTTCTTCAACTGCGGGTCGGCGATCTTCTCGGCGGCCTTCCGGGCGGCGTCGAACGCCTCGTTCGCGGCCTTGTCGGTGTCGCGCCGGCTGCCGGTCAGGTCACCCGTCGAGACACCCCGCCCGGCGCGCTTCGCCGCGTCCAACGCCTCCTTCGCCTGCCGCAGCCGCTGCTGGGCGGAGGGCGAGTCGACCACGGCGAGAACCTGGCCACGCTTCACCGACTGTCCCGGTTGGACACGCAGGCTGGACAGGGTGCCGTCGGCGGGAGCGGTCAGGGTGGCTGCGGCCCGGGCCGTCACCGTCGCCGGCGCGTCGATCACCTCGCTGACCGGGTTGCGGGCGGCCGAGGCGAGCGCGACAGGCGGCTGGTCGTCACCGCACGAGGCGGCGGTGGTGGCGGTGAGGACGGCGACGGCGGTCAGGGCGATGAGCAGGCGGGGCCGCGTGGTGCTGGCGGGCCGCGGCAACTGAGGGCGGCGCACCCATCGATGGTACGACCAGCCGTCCCGGCGACCGCGAGCCGCTCGGTTGCTCCCGCCCGAAGGCCCTGGACGACGAGGTGTCGTCAGCCGGCGGCGGCGCGGACGTACGCGACGCACTCGTCGTGCAACGTCGACCACTGCTCGCCGAACGCCTTCTCGGCGGCCACGTCGAGGGTCCTGCGATCGTGCACCACGGTCTTGAAGAAGGTGAGCAACCGCAGCGGCCCGTACCGGTCGACGAGATGCCGAACGGCCAGGTAGCCGATGCCATAGCTGGCGGCGACCCGTTCGGCGGAGGCGTCGTCGGCGGG